>CAMLKO010000007.1 GCA_946480495.1 uncultured Caulobacteraceae bacterium | reverse complement strand
GAGCCGGCCGCTCATAACGGTCTGGTTGCAGGTTCGAGTCCTGCCGGGCCTACCAATCCTCCTAGGCAGCCGCCGCATCCGGGCCGGTCCGGCGCATCAGCTTGGCCAGGAAGTCGACGCTCATCACCAGCGCGCCCAGCGAGAACACCACGTCGCCGGGCAGGCGCATCCACTGCCAGAACCGGGTCTGGTCGTAGAAGGCCTGGCTGCGGGCGTAGGCCAGGCCATGCTCGTAGACGGCGTCGAGCTGCGGCCAGCCGATCGGGAAGAAGTGCAGCACGACCCACATCACCAGCCCGATGTTCATCAGCCAGAAGGCCCAGTAGCCGGGGCGCTCGTTGAAGTAGCCGCCGTCGCCGGCCCGGTAGCGCAGGCAGAAGTAGATCAGCCCCAGCGCCAGCAGCCCGAACGCCCCGAACAGCGAGGTGTGGGCGTGGTTGAGCGTCAGGAAGGTGCCGTGCTCGTAGTAGTTCACCAGCGGCGCGTTCAGCGTGCCGCCGCCGAAGACCCCGGCGCCCACGAAGTTCCAGAAGGCCGAGCCCAGGATGTAGGTGTAGGCGAGGTTGTAGTTGAAGGCCTCGCTGCCCTTGATCAGCCGATGCTGCTGGATGGCCTCCAGGATCAGCAGGACCAGCGGCAGCACCTCGATGAACGAGAACATGGTCCCCAGCGGCACCCACATGCTGGGTCCGCCGCCCCAGTAGAGGTGGTGGCCGGTGCCCAGCACCCCGCCCAGGAAGATCAGGATCAGCTCCAGATAGACCGACCGTTCGGCCAGCTTGCGCGAGACCAGTCCCAGCGCCATCAGCAGGTAGGCGCTCATCGCCACGGCGAAGAACTCGAACGACTGCTCGACCCACAGGTGGACCACCCACCAGCGCCAGAAGTCGTTGATGGTGAAGGACTTCTCGATCCCGGTGAGCGGGATCATGCCGAAGACGTACAGGAGCGCGACGTTGATGGTCGCCGCCCAGATCAGGTGCTCCAGCCGGATGCGGCCGGTCCAGAACTGGCGCGTCGCCTGGGCCAGCAGCTCGCGGGACGGCCACAGCGCCCGAAACATCAGGAGGCTCCAGCTCGCCAGCGCCGCGAAGAAGCAGATCTGCCAGAAGCGGCCGAGCTGGATGTAGGACAGGCCCTGGTTGCCGAACCAGAACCAGCCCTTGTCGATCACGCCCTGGATGCCGAGGTAGTTGCCGATCAGCGCCGCGGCCACGACGAACAGCGACACCCAGAACAACAGCTCGACGAGGATGCCCTGCCCCCGCGCCTCGCGTCCCCCGGCGATGGCCGGCGCCAGGAACAGGCCGCTGCCGATCCAGCCCAGCCCGATCCAGATGATCGGCGCCTGGGTGTGGAAGCTGCGCAGGAAGTTGAACGGCAGCAGGTAGTTCAGCTGGATGCCGTAGAAGGTCTCCCGGTCGTAATAGGAGTGGGCCATCACCGCGCCCGCCCCCTGCGAGGCCAGGAACACCAGCGCCACGACCAGGAAGTATTTGCCGACCCGCCGCTGGCTGTCGGTCAGCGGCCCGAAGTGGATCAGCGAGCGCTCCATCGGCGCATCGTCGGGATGGTCGAGCCAGGTGCGGTAGAGGAACAGCACCGCCCCGAAGGCGAAAAACGTGAAGCAGAAGCTGATCCAGGTCCAATGGAAGGTGTTGGTCGTCGGCGCGTTGCCGACCAGCGGCTCGAACGGCCAGTTCTCGGTCCACGAGCCCGTCGTCCCCGGCCGCCGCGCCACCGTGGTCAGGGCCGAATAGAGGATGAAGTCGGCGGTCTGCCGGGCGAGCTCGGGCGAGAGGCTCTTGGCCGGCGTCCAGCCGGCGGGGAGGTTCAGCGTGCGAAGCGCGGTCGCGATGCGGACCTGTCCGGACTGGACCGCCTTGGCCAGCGCGTCGGGCAGAACGACCTGATCGCGAGTGAGATCGACCTGCTGCAACTGCCGGCGCATGGTCTCGGTTGCGACGTACTGCTGTTCCGGCGCGAGCGCGGCGAAGGGCTTGCCGTAGGCCGCCTGGGCGAAGGCTTCGCGGGTATCGAGGCCCAGCTTGTTCAGGGTCGAGGCCGTGTAGTCCTCGCCGAAGTAGGACCCCATCCCGTAGATGGAGCCGTAGTCCATCAGGTCGGCCTTCTGGAAACCGCCCTTGCCGGCCACGATGTCGTCGTGGGTCATCAGGGGCCGGCCCGTCGGGTCGCTGATCGCGGCGGGCAGGGGCGGCGCGTCCCGATAGGTCAGCACCGTCGCCCAGCCGAGCAGGCTGAAGCAGACGATGGCCACGACCAGCAGGATCCACTTCAGGATGTCGCTGATCGGGTCGACGGACGGCTGGGCAAGCGCTGCATCGGTCATCGCCGTACTCCCAGATGTACCAGGCTTCGAAGCGCTACGCGGTGAACTCGCAGGTTGTATCGTAAGCGGATGACAGTCACGCCAAAAGCGAGTTGTGCGCAACCCCACGCTTCAGTCACAACTCCGCCACTGACACGGGTGTAAATCCCCGCCGGAGGTGAGTTATGCAAAACAAGACCACGCTTGCGATGGCGGCCCTGGCCGTCGCGGTTCTGGCGAGCGGCGGCGCCGCGGCCTGGACGCCTTCGGCGGACGCCGTGAAGACCGCCCAGACGGGCAAGGTCTGGTACAAGGTCACCCCCGACCCGGCGGGCGGCGCCCAGCTCGCCTATGCGGTGGTCGACATCAACGCCTCGCCCGCCGTCGTCTGGAAGCTGATGACCGACTGCGCGGCCGCGCGGCGGATCATCCCCAGCAACCGCGGCTGCCGCGTGCTGGACCGCAAGCCGGGTTCGGAGACCATCGAGCACATCCTCAAGACCCCGCTGATGCCCAATGTCCGCTCGGTCTTCCGTCAGGACATGGAGCCTCAGAAGCGCCTGGTGATCACCCGCATCGAGGGCGACCTGAAGGTGCTGAACGGTGAATACAGGCTGCAGGCGCTGCCGGGCGGCGGCACCCGCGTCAGCCAGGAAATGCACATGCAGCCGGGCTTCCCGGCGCCGGGCCCGCTGGTCCGCGACTTCCTGCGCGGCGAGGTTTCGACGGGCCTTGCCAACCTGAAGCGCGAAGCCGAAGCGGCGGCGAAGGCGTGAGCGCGGTCTCCGAAGCCGCGGCGGTCGACTACGCCGCCCACGACGCGACCGGCCTCGCCGAGCTCGTGCGCCGCCGGGACGTCTCGCCGGGCGAGCTGCTGGACGCCGCGATCGCCCGGGCGGAGGCCGTGAACCCGCAGCTGAACGCCGTCGTCAACGTCTATGAGGACCGCGCGCGCCGCCGCATCGCGCAGGAGCCGCTGGAGGGGCCCTTCGCGGGCGTACCCTTCCTGCTCAAGGACCTGTTGATGGACTACGCGGGCGAGCGGTCGACCTACGGCTGCCGCGCGCTGAAGGACGCCGACTTCCGGCCCGAGCGGAATTTCGAGCTGGTGAACCGGTTCCTGTCCGCCGGCGTGGTGATCTTCGGCTCCACCAACACCTCCGAGTTCGGCTTCAAGGGCATCACCGAGCCCGACGCGCTCGGCGTCTGCCGCAACCCGTGGAACATCAACCACACCCCGCACGGCTCCAGCGGCGGCTCGGCCTCGGCCGTGGCGGCCGGGATCGTGCCGATGGCGGCGGCCAGCGACGGCGGCGGCTCGATCCGCATCCCGGCCTCGGCCTGCGGGCTGTTTGGCCTCAAGCCCGGCCGCGGCCGCAGCCCCGCGGGCCCCGACTACGCCGAGTGGATGGACGGCGGCGCGACCGCCAACGTCGTCAGCCGCTCGGTGCGCGACGCGGCCACCATGCTCGACGCCATCCAGGGCGACGAGGTCGGCGGCCCCTACCCCTGGCCGATGCCGCAGCGCCCGTTCGCGCAGGAGGTCGGCGCCAGGCCCGGCAAGCTGAAGATCGGCTTCTCGACCGCCTCGCCCATCGGCACGCCGGTACATCCGGAGTGCGTGAGGGCCGTCGTCGAAACCGCCAGGCTGCTGGAAGACCTCGGCCACCATGTCGAGGAGGCCACGCCCGACATCGACGGCGACGCGCTCGCCGACGACTTCCTCTCCATCTATTTCGCCATGGCCGCCTCGGCCGTCGCCGCGGTGAAGGCCCAGACCGGCTGCGGCAATAGCGGTTTCGAAGCCGACACCCTGGCCGCCGCCGCCATCGGCCGGGCGCTGTCGGCGCCGGAGTTCATCGAGATCCACGGCCGCTGGAACACCTACGCCCGCGCGCTCGGCGACTTCTTCACCCGCTACGACCTCTACCTGACGCCAACGGTGGCCTCGCCGCCGCTGCGGGTGGGCCAGCTCGACACCACCCCGCTGAACCGGGTGGCGACGCAGGCGATGCTGGCGCTCAATCTCGGAGGCCTCGTCCTTCGCACCGGCTACGTCCACCGCATGGCCCGCGACCACCTGCAGCACACGCCCTACACCCAGCTTGGCAACATCACCGGCACCCCGGCGATGAGCGTGCCCCTGCACTGGACCGCCGACGGCCTACCGGTCGGCTCGCACTTCAACGCCCCGATCGGCGGCGAAGGCCTGCTGCTCCGCCTCGCCGCCCAGCTGGAACAAGCCAAGCCCTGGGCGCAGCGCAGGGCGCCGGTGTTCGCCTAGGCGTATTCGGCCTGCATGCCTGCGATGAGCGGGCGGTCGTCGACCTGCCAGGGATGGAAGCCCGGCAGGTAGAAGGCGAAGTAGGCGCCGATGGAGCTGCTGAGGAACCCGCGCGGGCCCCAGAGGTAGCGGAACAGCCGGCCCCAGGTGCGCAGGTTGTTGAGCCGGTCCTGGGCGAGGAAGTCCACGACGTTGCGGGTGATGTTGTAGGTGAACAGCAGCGTCACCAGGGCCATCACGATCGAACGCCGTAGCCAGCGCAAAAGCGGGCCGCCGCCGACCACGGTCATGTAGGTGTCGAAGGCGACCGCCTTGTGCTCGATCTCCTCCATCGCGTGCCAGCGCCACATGCGGGCGGCCTCCGGATCGGCGCCCTCCATCAGGTGCGGGTTGCTGAGCGCGGTGTGGGCAAGGATGGCCGTGAAGTGCTCCAGCGCCACCGTCACCCCCAGCCGCGTGGCGGGCGGGGCCCTGCGCGACATCCTGATACGCCACGCCAGCCGCCGCTCCATCTTCGAGATGTCGTAGCCGCGCTCGGTCACCTGCTTGTTGAAGAACACGTGCTCGCGCGAGTGCATCGACTCCTGCGTCACGAAGTCGGCGATCTGGCTGGTCAGCGGCTCGCTGGTGCGGTCGCGATAGTGGCGCACGGCGTCGATGAAGAAGCGCTCGCCCAGGGGAAAGGTCACCGACAGCGCGTTGTGGAAGGCCGTGGCCGCCGGGTCGCCGCCCAGCCACCAGCGGTCGTAGGAGACCTCGCGGCCGAACGCGATTTCGCGCGGCTGGATCTTCAGGTCCTGGGGGGTCTTGCCGGTCATGAAGGGGCCTTTCGATCCTATGCCGTCGCCAGTTCGTCGCGCACGGCGCCCAGCAGCTCGCGGTCGTCGATGCGCCAGGGATGGAAGCCGGGCAGGTAATAAGCGAGATAGGGCACGGCGGTGTTGCGGAACAGGCCGGGCGTGACGAACAGGTATTTCAGCAGCCGCGCCCAGGAACCGGGCTTGTTGATGCCGTCCTGCCGGAAGAAGTCGCGGATGTTCAGCCCGATCTCCACGTTGAACATGATGGTGACGTCGAACATCACCCAAACCCGCAGCAGGTAGCGCCCGATCGGCCCGCCCTTCACACCGGACATATAGGTGTCGAAGGCGACCGCCTTGTGCTCGATCTCTTCCATCGCGTGCCAGCGCCACAGCCGCGCGGCTTCGGGCCTGGCGCCTGCCATGTGCCTCGGATCGGCCAGCACGGCATGGGCCATGATGGCGGTGAAGTGCTCGAGCGCCGCCGTGGCCGCCAGCTGCATGGCCGGCGGGAAGCGCTTGTCCATCGCGATCAGCTTGCGCTCGCGCTCCTCCATCGCGGAGATGTCGTAGCCGTGGCCGGTGACCTGCCTGTTGAAGGCGATGTGCTCGCGCGAGTGCATCGACTCCTGGGCGGTGAAGGCCTTGATCTGCGCCTGCAGTTCCTTCGGTACGCGGGCCTTGTAGTGGCGCACCGCGTCGATGAAGAAGCGCTCACCTTGCGGGAAGGTGACCGACAGCGCGTTGTAGAAAGCCGTCGCCACCGGATCGCCGCCCAGCCACCAGCGCTCGAAGGTCTCGTTGCGCCCGAACGCCACGTCGCGCGGTTTGATTTCCAGGTCGGCGGGGGTCTTGCTCATGGGAAGGTCACTCCGGTCATCGCTTCGGACGCCGACCAGAGCCGGCGCGAGACGTCGAGGTTGTTCGCCTGGAACGGCCGCCCCGACCTGGCCGGATAGCCGCGCAGGCCGAAGAGGTTGGCCGGGCCGTAGTAGTCGCCGCCCTTAACGCCCGGCGCGGTGGCGGCCAGCAGGCTGGGCAGGGCGCCCATGGCCGCGCTCTGGGCGATCGACTGGTTCATCCACCTCATCGACCAGTCGCCGAGCCGCGCCAGCGCATCCGGCTCGCCCATGTTCACGCCCGCGGCCTGCAGGTTGGTGGCGGAGTAGCCTGGGTGGGCCGCGACGCTGATCAGGCCCGCGCCCTTGGCCGCGAGCCTGCGCTGCAGCTCGAGCGCGAACATCAGGTTGGCCAGCTTGGCGTTGGCGTAGGCCCACACACGCGAGAAGCGCCGCTCGCCGTTCAGGTCGTCCAGATGGATGCGGCCAAGGCGGGCGAACTCGCTGGCCACCGTGACGACGCGGGCGCCGGGCGTCGCCAGCAGCGGACCCATCAGGCTGCCGGTCAGGGCGAAGTGGCCGAGGTAGTTGGTCCCGAAGTGGGTCTCATACCCGTCCGCGGTCCTGCCGCGCGGCGCGAACATCACCCCGGCGTTGTTGCAGAGGATATGGAGCGGCCGGTCGCCGAAGGCCGAGGCGAAGGCCTTCACCGAGGCGAGGCTCGCCAGATCGAGCGGCTGGAATTCCAGCTTCGCGTTCGGAACGGCGTCGCGGATTTGCGCCGCGGCCGCGTCCGCCTTCTTCGCGTCGCGGCAGGCCATGACCACCTGGGCCCCTTTGGCGGCCAGCGCGGACGCCGTGTGGAAGCCGAGCCCGCTGTTGGCCCCCGTCACCACCGCGGTCTTGCCGGTAAGATCCGGCATGTCTTTCGTGTCCCAGCGCGCTTGCGCCATGACCCCCCCAAGGTCCGTTCAGATACAAAACCTATCGTCAGCCGCGGAGAGTCCTGTCAACTCGCGTCTGGCGCGACGGCCTCTTGACCCAGGGTCCGGCCCGCCGCAGGTTGCAGCGACTTCAAACAACTGTTTCACGGAGAGACCATGAGCGCCGCGGCTGGAACCCTGTTCGACCTGACCGGCAAGGTCGCGATCATCACCGGCTCCTCGCGCGGGATCGGCAAGGCCATCGCCGAGCGGATGGCCCAGCATGGCGCCAAGGTGGTGATCTCTTCGCGCAAGGCCGGGCCCTGCGAGGAAGTCGCCGGCGCGATCAACGCCGCGAACGGCGAGGGGACGGCCATCGCGGTCCCGGCCAACATCTCCTCGAAGGAAGACCTTCAGCGGCTGGTGGACGAGACGCGCGCGGCGTTCGGCAAGGTCGACATCCTGGTCTGCAACGCCGCCTCCAACCCCTACTTCGGGCCGATGAGCGGCATCTCCGACGACCAGTTCCGCAAGATCCTCGACAACAACGTCATCGCCAACAACTGGCTGATCTCGATGGTCACGCCGGAGATGGAGGCGCGCAAGGACGGCGCGATCATCATCGTCTCGTCGATCGGCGGCCTGCGCGGCAACGTGGTGATCGGCGCCTACAACATCTCCAAGGCCGCCGACTTCCAGCTGGCCCGCAACCTCGCCCACGAGCTTGGGCCCCACAACATCCGGGTCAACTGCATCGCGCCCGGCCTGATCAAGACCGACTTCGCCCGGGCGCTGTGGGAAAACCCGGAAATCCTCAAGCGCTCGACCGAGAGCGTGCCGCTGCGCCGCATCGGCGAGCCGGACGAGATCGCGGGCGCGGCGGTGTTCCTGGCCTCCTCGGCCGGGACGTTCATGACGGGGCAGGCCATCGTGGTCGACGGCGGCGCGACGGCCTAAGCGAACAGCCTCCGCGCCTTCGCCAGCGCTTCGATGCCGCGGTCGAGCGTCTCGTCCTTCTTGGCGAAGCACAGGCGCACGACGCTGGTGACGGCGTCCTCGTCGTAGAAGGCGGAGACGGGAATCGTCCCGACGCCCGCCTCCTTCACCGCGCGCATGCAGAAGGTGCGGTCGTCGACGCCGATGCCCGAACCGGCGAGGTCGAGGTTCACGAAGTAGGTCCCCTGGGCCGGCAGGATGGCGAACCCCTCGGCCTTCAGGCCATCGGCCAGGCGGTTTCGTGCCCGGGTCATCTCCACCGGCATCCGGGAAAACCAGTCGTCGCTGTTGGCCAGCCCCCAGGCGACCGCCGTCTGCAGGTTTGGCGGCGTGGTGAAGGTCAGGAACTGGTGGGCGCCGGCCAGCCCCTTGGTCAGCGCGGGCGCCGCTGCCAGCCAGCCCACCTTCCAGCCGGTCATGGCGAAGAGCTTGCCGGCCGAGCCGATCTTCACCGTCCGCTCGCGCATGCCGGGGAAGGCCATCAGCGGACGGAAGGTCCGGCCGTCGAGCATCACCTGCTCCCAGACCTCGTCGCAGACCGCGATGGCGTCATGGCGCACGCAGAACTCGGCGACGAGCGCCAGCTCCTCGTCGGAAAAGACCACGGCGGCCGGATTGTGCGGGTTGTTCAGCACCACCATCCGGGTGCGGCCGGAGAAGGCCTGCTCCAGCATCGGCCGGTCGATGCGCCAGTGCGGCGGCTTGAGGCTGGCGAGCTTCGGCACGCCGCCCGCGCGGCGGACCAGCGGCAGGTAGGCGTCGTAGAGCGGCTGGAACAGCACCACCTCGTCGCCCGGCGAGATCAGCGAGAAGAAGGCCGCCGCCAGCGCCTCTGTGGCGCCGGAGGTGACGGTGACCTCGCTTTGCCAGTCGAGCTCGAGACCCTGGCGCCGATAGTGCGCCGCGACCGCCTCGCGCAGCTCGGGGATGCCGCGCATCGGCGGGTACTGGTTGGAGCCGTGCACCACCGCGTCGGCGGCCTTTCGCCGGATCGCTTCGGGCCCCGGCTCGTCGGGAAAGCCCTGGCCCAGGTTGACCGCGCCGGTCTCGCGGCAAAGGCCGCTCATCACCTCGAAGATGGTGGTCGGCAGATCGGCGAAGACGGGATGGACCATTTCGCCTCCATAGCCCCACGTCCGCACGATTGACAGAACCCGCCGCGGAACGGCGCTATGCCGCCTCAGAGAGGGAGGCCGTCATGGCGAAGTTCGAGAGCATTCTGGAGACGGTGGGCAACACGCCGGTGGTGCGGATCAACCGCCTCGCGCCCAAGGGGATCAACCTCTACGTCAAGGTCGAGGCCTTCAACCCGCTGGGCTCGGTCAAGGACCGCCTGGCGCTGGGCGTCATCGAGGCGGCGGAGAAGTCGGGCGAGCTGAAGCCCGGCCAGACGGTGATCGAAGCCACCAGCGGCAACACCGGCATCGGCCTTGCCATGGTCTGCGCGGCCAAGGGCTATCCGCTGGTCGTCACCATGGCCGAGAGCTTCTCCATCGAGCGGCGGCGCCTGATGCGGTTCCTGGGCGCCAAGGTGGTCGTCACGCCCGCCGCCCTGCGCGCCACCGGCATGGTCGAGAAGACCAAGGAGCTGGCCGCCGCCCACGGCTGGTTCATGACCCGCCAGTTCGAGAACGAGGCCAACGCCGACATGCACTCGCGCACGACGGCGCGCGAGATCATCGCCGACTTCCCCGACGGTCTGGACTACTGGGTCACCGGCTACGGCACCGGCGGCACGCTGAAGGGCGTCGCCCGCGTGCTGCGCCAGGAGCGCCCGGACACGAAGATCATCGTCTGCGAACCGGCCGACGCCCAGCTGATCGCCAGCGGCGAGGCCCAGGCCCGCAATCCCGACGGCACGCCCGCCGCCGGCCACCCGGCCTGGAAGCCGCACCCGATGCAGGGCTGGACGCCGGACTTCATCCCCAAGCTGACGAGCGACGCGGTCGAGGCTCACCTCTTCGACGAGGTCGTGCCGATCCCGGGCCCCGACGCCCTGCGCTACAGCAAGGAACTGGCGCAGAAGGAAGGCATCTTCTGCGGCATCACGGCCGGCGCGACTTTCGCCGGGGCGCTGAAGATCGCCGAAAAGGCGAAGCCGGGCGCGACCATCCTGGCCATGCTGCCCGACACCGGCGAGCGCTATCTGTCCACCCCGCTGTTCGCCGATGTGCCGACGGACATGACGGAGGAGGAGATCGCGATCTTCAAGTCGAGCCCGATGTTCGCCGACAGCCTGCAGCCGGCCTAGGCGGCGTTGGCGGAGCGGGTCAGCATCGACTCGGCGAACGGAGTGGCGCGCATCAGGCGCAGCTGCGCGCCGTTGTGGTTCACGCGCGTCATGACCGGCCCAAGACCCGGATAGCGCGCCGCGAGCAGGTTCAGCGCCCAGGCGCGCTCGGCCGGATCGCTGACCTCGCAAAGGCCCGCGTCGATCACGGCTCCGCCCGGTTCCAGCGACGTCGGCCGGGACGAGTTCTGACCGACGCACAGCGAAACCCGAGCGTCGGCGTCAAGGTCTGCGAAGGCGTCGTTGTCGGCCGGCACGACGAAATAGATCATCGCCCCTTCGTTGCAGTAGCCGACCGTGGTCGCCCGCGGCCAGCCGTCGGGCCCCAGCCGGGCCGCGGTGATCACCCGGCCCTGATCAAGCTCCGCCACCAGCCGGTCCCTGAACTGCATCATCGAAACGCTCCTCCAACCTGTGAGGTGCAGCTTCTCTCCGATGCGCGGCGCCCGCGCCCTGATCTGAATCAAACCGGTCCGACGAATTTCGGCGGCAGGGGAAAGAGCGTGGCGAAACGCTTGACGAGCGCGCGGTCGCCTTCCAGCTGGAGCGCGCCGTCGGCGATCAGGGCGTCGATGGGAACGCCGCCATAGATGAAGCCGGCGATCGCCGGTGCGGAGCCGGTGAGGATGGCGTCAGCGGCCTCGGCGTCGCCCCGCACCGCTTCGATGCGGCCCTCGGCGATGGTCACGAGGTAGCGCTCGGCCCCGATCCGAAAGCCGATGCGGCCGACGAAATCGCCCGCGCGCTCCGGCGCGAACATCGTGCGAAACGACAGCATCAGCGAGGTTCCGCTCAGCGGCCGGTTCGGATCGTGCAGGGGCGAGCGCGTGGCCCAGCGGCCCATGGTCTGGACGATGGGTTCGGCCTCATAGCCCCAGGGCGTCAGCTCATAGACCTGCGCCGAGGCCGGCGGCGGCAACTTGCGGCGGGCGACAAGGTTGCTCGCCTCCAGCCCCTCCAGCCGCTGGGTCAGCACGTTGGCGCTGATGCCCGGCAGGTCGGCGCGCAGGTCGCTGAACCTTTTTGGGCCCAACATCAGTTCACGCATCACCAGGAGCGACCAGCGTTCTCCGATCAGGTCCAGCGCATGGGCCGTCCCGCAGGCATCCTCATAGCTGCGCCGGGCCGCCTCAGGCTTGGAAGTTATTTTTTGTAACTTCATAGTTGCCATATATAACAATGGAGCGTATGAGCGTCAACGACAGCCTGGGAGGAAACAGTCATGTCAAAGCTCATTTTCATCAACCTGCCGGTCGCCGACCTGCCGCGCGCCAAGGCGTTCTATGAGCGGATCGGCGCGACCAACGAGCCGCGCTTCACCGACGAGACCGCCGCCTGCATGGTCCTGTCCGACACCATCCACGTCATGCTGCTGACGCACGACAAGTTCAAACAGTTCACGCCCAAGCCGATCGCCCCGCGCGACACCACGGAAGTGCTGGTCTGCGTCAGCGCCGACAACCGCGAGGCGGTCGACGACATGGCCGACAAGGCCGCCGCGGCGGGCGGCAAGGCCGATTTCCGCGAGCCGCAGGACTACGGCTTCATGTACGGCCGCGCCTTCGAGGATCCCGACGGCCACATCTGGGAAGTGATGTGGATGGACGTCGCGGCCTTCGAGGCGGCGCAGTCGGCCGCGGCCTGAGAGGAGGAAGAACAATGGCTTACATAGACGGATACGTCGTGCCGGTTCCGGCCGGCGCCAAGGAGGCCTATCGCAAGATGGCCGTTCAGGGCGCGGCGGTGTTCCGCGAGCATGGCGCCACCCAGGTGGTCGAATGCTGGGGCGATGACGTGCCCGAGGGCAAGGTCACCGACTTCCGCCGCGCCGTGGCGGCGCAGCCCGGCGAGACCGTGGTCTTCTCCTGGATCGTCTGGCCGTCGAAGGCGGTCCGCGACGCGGGCATGCAAAAGGCGATGAACGATCCGCGCATGCAGCCGAGCGGCGACATGCCGTTCGATGGCAAGCGCATGATCTTCGGCGGCTTCGAGGTGCTGCTGGATACGGCGGGAGGCGCGTGATGGCCGGCAAGGGAAGCTTCTTCTGGTACGAGCTGATGGTCCCCGACACGAAGGCGGCCGAGGCCTTCTACAGCGCGGTCGTCGGCTGGACGGCCGCGCCGTTCGCGGGCGGCGACTACACGGTCCTCTCCGCGGGCGATCAGGGGGTCGGCGGGATCATGGCGGCGCCGCAGGGCGTGCCACCGCACTGGATCGGCTACATCCACGCGGCCGACACCGACGCCGCCGCGGCGGCTGTCGAGAAGGCGGGCGGCAAGATCCACAAGGCGCCGTGGGACATTCCGACGGTCGGCCGCGCCGCCGCCGTCTCCGACCCGCAGGGCGCCGGCTTCATGCTGATGACGCCTTCGAGCGACGCCGAACGGCCCAAGGTCGCGCCCAACACGCCCGGCCACATCGGCTGGCACGAGCTGCACACCAGCGACTGGGAAAAGGCGTGGGACTTCTACTCCGGCCTGTACGGCTGGACGAAGGACCAGGCGATGGACATGGGCGCGATGGGGACCTACCAGATCTTCGCCGAGGACGGCGCGCAGCGCGGGGCGATGTTCAACAGCCCCGGCGTGCCGCACCCGATCTGGCTCTTCTACTTCAACGTCGACAGCATCGCCGCCGCCCAACAGCGGCTGGAGAAGGCCGGCGGCAAGGTGATGATGGGCCCGCACGAAGTCCCGGGCGGCGGCTGGATCGTCCAGGCGACGGACCCGCAAGGCGTCATGTTCGCACTCGTAGGGGCGAAGTGATGGGCAAGATCAGGCCGCACCTCTGGTATGTCGACAACGCCCGCGAGGCCGCCGAATTCTACGCGGGCATCCTGCCCGACAGCCGCGTCGACTTCGTCACCACCATGCCGGCGGAAAGCCCCGCCGGCCCGCCGGGCTCGGTGGAGGTGGTCGACTTCACCCTCTGCGGCCAGCCCTTCATGGCGATCGCGGCGGGCCCGCTCGATCCCTTCAACCACGCCATCTCCCTGATGGTGGAGTGCGAGGATCAGGCCGAGATCGACCGTTACTGGAACGCCTTGCTGGACGGCGGCGAGGTCGAGCAATGCGGCTGGCTGCGAGACCGTTACGGCCTCGCCTGGCAGATCGTCCCGCGCGTCCTTGGCGAATACATACGCGACCCGGACCGCGCGCGGGCCAAGCGCGTGGCCGAGGCCATGCTGAAGATGGTGAAGCTCGATATCGCGACGCTGAAGGCGGCCTACGACGGCGCCTAGTCGAGCGCGATCTGCATGCTCTTCTGGGTCTGCATCTTGACGGCGGCCTTGCGGTTCTCTTCGGCCTGGGCCAGCCGCGTCTCGATGGCGGGAACGTCGGCGTCGCCGGCCGCCCTCGCGGCCTTCAGCTCGCGCTCGAGGGACCACTTGGCTTCCATCATGATCTTGAGCAGCAGGGCGCGGGAAAGGTCCCTCTGCTTGAGGCCCTGATCGCGGGCGGCGCGCTTCAGGTCGGGGCCAAGCGCGGTGTCGATGTCCTGGGCGACCTTGGCGACGTCTTCCGGCTTGGTGATCTGGCGATGGATGGCTTCGCCGACCCAGGCCTGGGTCTCCTCGGACAGGTCGCCGGTCTTGGAGGGCCGCGTGGCCGCCCACTGGTTCATCGTGCCACGGGTGGCCAGGCGATTGAGGTCCTGGACGTCTCCCATCGGAGATCCGGACTGTTGCGCGGCGGCCAGCGACGGCGCCAGCGTCAGGGCGGCAAGCGAAACCAGGGCGAAGTACCGCATCAGCTATCCTCTGCGCCGCAACCCGCGGCCTCTACCACTCAATATGGGGAGCGGGCATGCCCGCAGCATGTCCCGATTGAGGCGCAACCTTGGCCTCGCCGCAAGCCGCCTCATCAGTCCATCGCGAGCGCGAAACTCACATCGTTCTGCATGTCGATCGCCGCGCGCCGGTTCGCCTCGGCCTGCGCCAGGCGCTCGTCCCATCCCGGCTGGCCGGGCGGAGAGGCCTTGTGCGCGCGCCAGGCGGCCACCGACAGCGCGTTCTTGGTGTCGATCATCACCTTCAGCACCAGGGCGCGGGAGACTTCCTGCGGCCGCACGCCCTGCTCGCGCGCCAGCTCCTTGATGTCCTTGGCCAGCGCCTTGTCGAGCTCGGGCGCGATCTCCGCCGGGGACCTGGGCGTCACCGCCTGGCGCTGCACCTCGGCCTTCAGCCATTTGCGGCCGGCCTGCGAAAGCCCGGCGAGACGCGCGGGCCGCGTGGCGCTCCACTGGTTCATGAAGCCGCGGGTGGCGAAGCGGTTGAGGTCCTGGATATCGCCCATCGGCGAGCCCGAACCGTTGATGTCCTGCGAAAAGGCAAGAGACGGGACCAGCACCGCGATGGCGGCGGCGCAAACCAAACCGACGTGTCTCATCGTATGTCCCTCCGGGCCGCGAACACGGCTCTCCGAACGTCGATACTGTTACGGGGAGACGCCCGTTGCGTGTCCGGATTGCGGCGCAACCTAGGCCTTAAGCGCCTCGATCCGGTCCCACAGGATGGCCGCCGCGTCGGCGCCGCCGAAGCGCTTCAGCTGCTGGGCGCCGGTCGGCGAGGTGACGTTGATCTCGGTGAGGTAGTCGCCGATCACGTCGATGCCGACGAAGAGGAGGCCCCGCTTCTTCAGCTCAGGCCCGATGATGGCGCAGAGCTCGTGGTCGCGCGGCGTCAGCTCCACCGCCTCGGCCCGGCCGCCGCGCGCCAGGTTCGAGCGCACCTGCCCCGAGGCCGGGATCCGGTTGATCGCCCCGACCGGCTCGCCGTCGACCAGCAGGATGCGCTTGTCGCCGTTGACCACCGCGGGGATGAAGGCCTGACAGATCACCGGCTCGCGGCCGATCATGGCGTGCAGCTCCAGCAGCGCATCGAGGTTGGGATCGTCGGCCTTCAGCCGCACCACGCCCGAGCCGCCGCCGCCGTAGAGGGGCTTGAGCACCATGTCGCCGTGGCGCTCGCGGAAGTCGTAGATGGCGTGCGGATCGAGCGTGATCAGCGTCGGCGGCTGCACGCCCGGAAAGCCGGTGACGAACAGCTTCTCCGGCGCATTGCGCACCTCGGCCGGGTTGTTCACCACCAGTGTCCTGGGGTGCACCCGCTCCAGGAAGTGGGTGGCGGTGATGTAGGCCATGTCGAAGGGCGGATCCTGGCGCATCAGGACCACGTCGACGTCGTCGGCCAGGTCCAGCACCTCGACCGGTCCGGCCTCCACATGGTCGCCCTTCGCGTGGCGCAGCTTTAGGGAGCGGCCCCGGGCCCGCACCCTGCCGTCCTCCAGCGACAGCCGGTCGGGCGTATAGACCCAAAGGCTGTGCCCCCGGGTCTGGGCCTCCATCATCATCATGAAGGTGGTGTCGGTTTCGATGTTGATCCCTTCGACGGGATCCATCTGGACGGCGACTTTCAGCGGCATCGGGCCCCCGGCGGCGCGTTAGTTGAGACGCAGCCGGACGCGCTCCCGGGCCGCACGGGCTGCTATAGCAGCTCCGCCGTCCAAGATTTGTGCTCGTGAGAGCGCCTGCAAGGCCCCCGCCAGCGCGCCCTGCCCCTCCCGCGCGGCCGCGACGTCCAGCCAGGGCCGGTGATCGGTAGGGTCGAGCAGCGCGCGCCTCAGCGCCGAACGCTCGGCGCGGGCGTAGTCGCGGTTGGCGGCGGCGCGGGCGAAGACGTTGTTCTGCAGCCGGATCAGGACCGCACGGTCGGAAACGGGCGCCATCAGCCGGTCGAGCCTTCCGGCCACATCGGGGGTCAGGCCCGTGCGCAGCGCGCGGCGGGTCAGCTCGGAGGGCAGCACCACGCGCCCCTCGCTGAACGGGTCGAGCGCCAGCGGGCCCTCGTCGGTCTCGATGCGCAGCAGGAAGTGGCCCGGAAAGTCGACGCCCTGCAGCGCCAGCCCCGTCTTGCGCGCCGCGTGGAGGTAGAAGATGCCGAGCGCCACCGGCAGGCCCTTGCGCCGCTCGGCGACCGCGATGATGTCGGCGTTGTCGGGATGGTCGTAGGTCAGGAGGTCGCCGTTCAGGTGCAGGTCGCCGGCGACGGCTTCGGCGATGGCCTCCTCCGAGCTTTCCCGCTCCAGCCGCTCGCGGACGCGGCGGACCGCTTCCTCGCCGAGCTGGCGCGCGCCGGCCGGGTCGCGGTCAGGGCTTTCGTGCACGGCGCAGGCGATCGCG
>CAMLKO010000006.1 GCA_946480495.1 uncultured Caulobacteraceae bacterium | reverse complement strand
GCCGGAGACGACGCCTTCGGTCGCGGTGTGGATTCCGCCTTCCGTCTGGCAGGACGAGGAGAAAGACCAGGAGCCGTCGGAATTCTTCGTCACCTCGTTCTTGGCGCAGCCGGCGCGAGCCCCTTGCTGGCCCCACCAGGAAATCTTCTTGTCGGCGGCGGCGTCGAGGCAGAGGGAGACGGCGGGAAACGAACCGATGCCCTGCACGTCGGTGGTCTGGGTCCAGAGCCCGGGCCTGCGCTTGGGCGTCTCGACCGCCCGCGCCTTGCCCGCGGGCTGCTGTTGCTGCTCGTGGCGATTGCAGCCCGCCAGAGGCAGGGCCACGGCCCCGATCACGATCGCCGCCGTCCAAAGCCGCATTGGTCCCCTCCTCCTCGTTGAGCGCCGTCATCTGAACGCCGACGGCCGCGCTTGGCAAACTTCTTTATCGCTCAGTCGCGGCCGACGCTCGAGTAGCTGAAGCCCCGCGCCCGAAGGTCGGCCGGCCGGTAGATGTTGCGCAGATCGATGACCACCGGCTGACGCATGAGGAGCTTCACCCGGTCCAGGTCGAGCGCGCGGAACTGGTCCCATTCGGTGAGGATCACCATCGCATCGGCGCCTTCGACGGCGTCGTACGGCCCCGAGGCGAAGGCGACGTCCGGCAGCAGGCCTTGCGCTTCGTGCATGCCCTCCGGGTCGAAGGCGCAGACCTTCGCCCCCATGGCCTGGAGCGCCGGCACAATCTCCAGGCTCGGCGCCTCGCGCATGTCGTCGGTGTTCGGCTTGAAGGTCAGGCCGAGCACGCCGATTCGCTTGCCCTTCAGGTCGCCGCCCAGCGCGTCGGCGACCTTGCGAGCCATCGCCTTCTTGCGCTCCTCGTTGACCCGCACCGTCGTTTCGACGAGCTCGACAGGCGCGTCGGCGTCCCGGGCCGTCCGAACCAGCGCGAGCGTGTCTTTCGGGAAGCAGGAGCCGCCATAGCCGGGACCGGCGTGCAGGAACTTCGAGCCGATGCGGTTGTCGAGCCCGATGCCGCGGGCGACCTGCTGCACGTCGGCGCCGACCGCTTCGCAGAGGTCGGCGATCTCGTTGATGAAGGTGATCTTCATCGCGAGGAAGGCGTTGGCCGCGTACTTGATCAGCTCGCTGGTGCGCCGGCCGGTGAAGACGATCGGCGTCTCGTTGAGATAGAGCGGCCGGTAGAGCTCCGTCAGCACCTGCCGCGCGCGTTCGTCCTCGGCGCCGACCACCACCCGATCCGGGTGTTTGAAGTCGTCGATGGCCGCGCCTTCGCGCAGGAACTCGGGGTTGGAGACGACGGCGAAGTCGGCGTCAGGGCGGGCCTCGCGGATGATCCTTTCGATCTCGTCGCCGGTGCCGACCGGAACCGTCGACTTCGTCACCACGACGGTGAAGCCGTCCATCAGCGCGGCGATCTCGCGCGCGGCCGCGTGGACGTAGGAGAGGTCGGCGTGACCGTCGCCACGGCGCGATGGGGTGCCGACGGCGATGAAGACGGCATCGGCGCCGCGCACGGCTTCATCGGCTTCGGTGGCGAAGGACAGCCGCCCTTCGCGCACGTTGCTGGCGACCAGCTGGTCCAGCCCCGGCTCGTAGATCGGCATCACGCCGGCGCGCAGGCGTTCGATCTTGCCCGCGTCCTTGTCGATGCAACAGACGGTGTGGCCGAAGTCGGCGAAGCAGGCTCCCGACACCAGGCCCACGTAGCCGGTGCCGATCATCGCAACGCGCATCTGAACTCCCCGAGCGAGCCCCGTGGACGGGGCGCTGTGCTTTCAGCACGCCCACAAGGCTTTGCCAACGACGGAGGTTCCCAGCTCCGCCGGGCGCAAACAAAAATCGCGCCGGCGGGAACCGGCGCGACTTTGGTGACGCATAGCGTCGAAGCTTACGGGCTGACGGGCTCTTCGTCGTCGTTGAAGGCAGCCACGATGACGGCGGTGGTCAGCACGCCAAAGGCGACGAACACCCAGAAGTCACCATCCCTGTGGTAGGTGCCTTCCTGGCCGTTATAGGTGCCGGTCTGGCCCTCGGTGTATTGGGCCTTGACGATCTCGCCGCCGCAGGCGCCGTCATTGATCGTGACCATCGAATGGGGGACGACGGTGGTCTTGCAGCCATCGGCGTAGGTGAGGGTGGCGCCGCCGTTCATGGCGAGGACCCGGTCACCAGCGCGCAGCGCGGTTGACCCCTTCACCGGCACAAACCGGCCATCCTGGTTGACAAGCACGGAGCCGGACACGTTAGCCAGCTTTGCCGATTGTGCGGCGACCGCCTGCCCCGAAATCCCGAGCAGCGCGATAGAAGCTGCCACGACGACTTGGCGAATCATCAGTTTACCTCTCGACTTCCCACGTATGCGACAACGTGCCACAGTTTTGCTGCTTACCCCACGAAACCTGCGCGCGCAAGGCCAAAGCTTGGCAAAAACGACGGTTACAAGGATTGCGCCCGCTCACAATATGCTCAAGCGCCGCCCCCGAGAGAAAGTTCCAACGAGGGACTGATTTTATACAGAAACCCTGCGGCAACTGCCCTATGACCAACTTTGTTTAATAAACCGTAGCCTGCGCAGTTTTTCTGACGACCGGCCTCGCGAATATTCCCCTTTGTAATAGCTAAGCTTTGGCCAGTCTCTTCAGGTATTCGGCATAGGGACTCTTGGATCGTGACGCGAGGGAGTTCAGTTGCTCGGTGTCAATCCAGCCATTGACGTAAGCAATTTCCTCAATACAGCCGATTCGAAGTCCTTGCCGCTGCTCGATGGCGCGCACGAATTCACCCGCCTGGATCAGGGATTCATGGGTGCCTGTGTCCAGCCAGGCAAATCCGCGACCGAAAACTTCCACCTGAAGCTCGCCAGCCTCCAGATAGCGGCGGTTCAGGTCGGTTATTTCCAGCTCGCCCCTGGCCGAAGGCTTCAGCTCGCGCGCGAACGCCGGCGCCCGATGGTCGTAGAAGTAGAGCCCCGTGACCGCGAGGTTCGACTTGGGGTGGGCGGGCTTCTCCTCGATGCCCACCACCCGGCCGCCGTCGAACTCGACGACCCCGTACCGCTCGGGATCGGCCACCGGATAGCCGAAGACGGTCGCGCCCTGCTCGCGGGCCGAAGCCGCCCGCAGCTGGGCGGCCAGGCCCGCGCCGTAGAAGATGTTGTCGCCCAGCACCAGCGCGCTGGGGCGTCCGCCCAGGAAGCTTTCGCCGAGGATGAAGGCCTGCGCCAGCCCGTCGGGACTCGGCTGGACGACGTAGGACAGCTCCAGCCCGATCTCGGAGCCGTCGCCCAGCAGGCGCTGGAAGGCGGCCTGGTCCTCGGGCGTGGTGATGACCAGGATCTCGCGGATGCCGGCCAGCATCAGCACCGACAGCGGGTAGTAGATCATCGGCTTGTCGTAGACCGGCAGCAGCTGCTTGGAGACCGCCAGGGTCAGGGGATGCAGCCGCGTGCCCGCGCCGCCCGCCAGGATGATGCCGCGTCTCATGCCCCCTCCGATATCACCGCCAGGGTCTCCGCCAACCCCTCGCGCCACGGCCTCAGCCGGACTCCATAAGCCTGTTCAAGTCTCGTGCAGTCCAGCACCGCGTTCAGCGGCCGGGCCGCCGGGGTCGGAAATTCCGACGTCGCGATCGGGACGATCGGGGTGTCGATTCCCGCCTCCTCGAAGATGGCCTGGGCGAACCCGCGCCGGGTCGTGGCCTCGGGGTTTGCGAAATGGAAGAGGCCGAAAAGTCCTGCCTCGCGGCCGACCAGGCGCGGCGCGGCGGCCACGATGAAGGCGGCGAGATCGCCCGCGCAGGTCGGCTTGCCGTGCTGATCGGCGACGACCCGCACCTGCGGCTGGGTCCGTCCCAGGTTGAGCATGACCTGCAGGAAGTTGCGGCCGAAGGGCGAGAACACCCAAGAGGTGCGCAGCACGACCGCGTCCGCGCCGCTCGCCAGCACCGCCCGCTCGCCGGCCAGCTTGGAGCGGCCGTAGGCGCCGAGCGGATTGGGCGCGTCCTCCTCCGTCCACGGGCCCGCCTTGGTTCCGTCGAACACGCAGTCGGTGCTCACATGCACCAGGGGCAGGCCGCGCGCGGCGCAGGCCCGGGCCATGGCTGCGGGCGCCTCAGCGTTGACCGCGAACGCCAGCGCCTCTTCGGTTTCGGCGCGGTCGACGGCGTTATAGGCGGCGGCGTTGACGACCAGCTCGACGTCGGCCTGCGCGATCGCCTCCTCCACCGCCCGTGCGTCGGCAAGATCGACGTCGGCGCGCGAGAGCGCGGTGACCGCGCCCTGCCCGCGCGCCAGCATCTCGCGGGCGAGCTGGCCCGTCGCGCCGAACTGCAGGATGCGGACCATCAGGCGCTGACGGTCAGGCCGAGCCGGCGGCCGGCGGCCTCGCGCAGCGGCGCCCACCAGGCGT
This sequence comes from uncultured Caulobacteraceae bacterium, assembly GCA_946480495.1. Next base: position 12,432 of record CAMLKO010000006.1, on the reverse strand, counting down.
CGTTGTCCAGGTACCAGCGCACGGTCTTTTCCAGCCCCTCGTCCAGCGTGGTGGCCGGCTTCCAGCCGAGTTCGCGCCGGATCTTGGCGGTCTCGATCGCGTAGCGGTGGTCGTGGCCGGGCCGGTCGGTCACGAAGGTGATGAGCGTCTCGTGCGGCCGCTGGCCGGGCCGGAGCCGGTCCATGATCCGGCAGATCGTGCGCACCAGCTCGATGTTCGAGCGCTCGGCCTCGCCGCCGATGCAGTAGGTCTCGCCGCGACGCCCCTTCTCAAGGGCCAGCAGCAGGGCCTCGGCATGGTCTTCCACGAAAAGCCAGTCGCGGACGTTGGCGCCCTGGCCATAGACCGGGATCGGCCGGCCTTCGAGCGCGGCCAGCACCACCACCGGGATCAGCTTCTCCGGGTACTGACAGGGGCCGTAGTTGTTGGAGCAGTTGGTCAGCACGAACGGCAGGCCAAAGGTGTGTCCCCAGGCGCGCACCAGCATGTCCGACGAGGCCTTGGTGGCCGAGTAGGGCGAATTGGGCGCATAGGGCGTGTCTTCCTGGAACCTGCCCTCCTCGCCGAGTTCGCCGAACACTTCGTCGGTGGAGACGTGGTGGAAGACGAACCGGTCCTTGCGCGCTCCCGTCAGTTCCGACCAGTAGCGCCGCGCCGCCTCCAGCAGGCACGCCGTGCCGGTCACGTTCGTGCGCACGAAGGCCATCGGCCCGTCGATGGAACGATCGACATGCGATTCCGCGGCCAGGTGCATGATCGCATCGGGCTGGTGCCGCTCCAGGACCTGCTGGATGGCGGCGTGGTCGCAGATGTCGACGTGCTCGAAGGCGTAGCCGGGGTGGTCGGCCACCGAGACGAGGTTTGCGAGATTGCCGGAGTAGGTCAGCGCATCGACGTTGACGACCGCATGGCCGTCGGCGATCGCCCGGCGCACCACCGCCGAGCCGATGAAGCCCGCGCCGCCCGTGACCAGGATTTTCACGCCGCCGCTCCCGGTGCGTAGACGAAGGGCGTCTCGAATTCGGCGAACATGGGCGCGGCCGCGTCCTTGGGCGAGAGGATCACGCGCTGCGGCGCCACGCCCCAGTCGATGCCGAGCTCCGGGTCGTCCCAGCGCACCGCCGCGTCGCAGTCGGCCGCATAGTAGTCGCTGACCTTATAGGCGACGCGGGTGTCGGGCTCGAGGGTGATGAAGCCGTGCAGGAAGCCCGCGGGCACGAACAGCTGGGCGCCGTCTTCGGCCGATAGCTCCGCCTTCACGTGGCGCCCGTAGGTGGGCGACCCGCGGCGGACGTCCACCGCCACGTCGACGATGCGTCCGCTCAGCACGGAGACCAGCTTGTCCTGGGCGTGCGGCGGCCGCTGGTAGTGCAGGCCGCGCAGGGTGCCGGGCGCCTTGGAGAAGGACATGTTGTCCTGGACGAAATCACCGATGCCCAGGGCGTGCAACCGGTCGCGCCGCCAGGTCTCCGCGAAGAAGCCGCGGTCATCCGCAAAGCGCCGCGGGCGCAGCAGGATGACCTCGGGGATTTCCAGGCGCTCGATTTCCATGGCGGTCGCCTGCGCTCACACCTTGTAATAGTCGCGATACCACTCGACGAAATTCTTCACCCCTTCCTCTACCGTCACCTGCGGCTTGTAGCCCGCGTTTTCGGAGAGGGCGGTGACATCCGCCTCGGTGTCGGGCACGTCGCCGGGCTGCAGCGGCAGCATCTCCATCTGCGCCTTGCGGCCAAGACAGCTCTCCAGCACTTCGATGTAGCGGAGCAGCTCGACCTTCTGTTCGGCGCCGATGTTGTAGATCCGATAGGGCCCCGAGCCGCTGGTCGCCGGGTCGGGATGGTCGCCGTCCCAGTCGGGGTTGGGAGCCGGCGGGCGATCCAGGACGCGGATCACGCCTTCGACGATGTCGTCGACGTAGGTGAAGCTGCGCTTGTGGCGGCCGTGGTTGAAGACCTTGATCGGCTCGCCGGCCAGGATGGCCTTGGTGAACAGGAAGAGGGCCATGTCCGGCCGGCCCCAGGGGCCATAGACAGTGAAGAAGCGCAGGCCGGTGCACGGCAGGTCGTAGAGATTGGCGTAGGCGTGCGCCATCATCTCATTGGCCTTCTTCGTCGCCGCGTAGAGCGTCAGCGGATGCTCGGTGGACTGCCGCTCGGAGAACGGCATGTCGGTGTTGGCGCCGTAGACCGAACTGGTCGAGGCGAAGACCAGGTGCTCGACGCCGTTGTGGCGGCATCCCTCCAGCACCTGCAGGAAGCCCGTGACGTTGCTGGCCACGTACGGGTGCGGGTTCAGCGCGGCGTAGCGCACGCCCGCCTGGGCGGCCAGGTTGATCACCCGCTGCGGCCGGTGCTCGGCGAAGGCGCGCTCCATGGCCTCCCGGTCGGCAAGGTCGATGGCGAGGTGGGTGTAGGCGGGATTGCCCTGCACCCGCGCCAGCCGCGCGCGCTTCAGCTCCGGATCGTAGTAGTCGTTGAGGTTGTCGATCCCGACAACCTCGTCGCCCCGCGCCAGCAGGCGCAATGTCGTGGCCGAGCCAATAAAGCCCGCGCTGCCGGTGACCATCACTTTCATGAGGCGCCTTCTGCGCAAGGTTGCGTCCCCGCGTCAACAGCCGCGGCCGCGCCCCACGGCCCCGCATTGCCTTCCCCGTGGGGCCTGCGTATGGAGCGCTTTGCGCAGCGGTGAAGCGGGGCGTCCACAACGATGGCTATTTACTGGGCCGCGTTCCTGCTGCCCGCCCTCGCCGGGCTCAGTCCCTTCAGGCCGGACCGGACGATTCGCGCGCTCCTCTACGTGCTCGTGTTCCTGGCCTTGACGCTGTTCATCGGCGGCCGCGACGTCGTGGGCTGCGACTGGGACACCTATGTGGGCCATTATTATACGGCCAGCCAGATGACCCTCTCCGAGGCGCTGGGGCAGGGGTATCCCGCCTATTCGCTGCTGAACTGGCTGGCGGCCCAGACCGGGTTTGACGTTCACGCCGTCAACACCGTCTGCGCGGCGATCTTCTCGTTCGGGCTGGTGGCGTTCATGCGGCGCCAGCCGCGGCCGTGGCTGGTCCTCACCGTGGCCATCCCCTACCTCGTCATCGTGCTGAGCATGGGCTTCACGCGCCAGGCGGCCGCGCTCGGCGTGTTGATGTTCGCTTTCAACGCGTTCGTGGACAAGAAGCTGGTGCGCTTCCTCGTTCTCGTTGGGATCGCCGGTCTTTTTCACAGCTCGGCCGTGGCGCTGGCGCCGATGGTGGTGTTCATGCGGGGCGGCCGCCTCTCGCCCTGGCTGATCGGCGGCGCGGGCGCGGCCTTCCTCGCCGCCAACATCCTCTCGAACGCGGTAGATCACTACGTCTATTCCTACGTGGAGCGCAGCTACGAGGGCGAAGGGGCGCTGTACCGGGTTCCGCTGAACGCCGCCGCCGCCGCCGCCGTCTTCCTGTTCCGCAAGCGCTGGTTCGCCCGGTTCGAGGACGGACGCCTCTACGTCGTCTTCGCCTGCGTCGCCCTGCTCACCCTCCCGTTCGCCTTCTTCCTCCCGGTCATGGCCGACCGGATGAGCATGTACCTGCTGCCGTTCCAGGTTGCGGTCGCCGGCCGGCTGCCGGACCTTATCGCGCCGCGCTACCGGGCGCTGGTAATCATGAGCGTGGTGCTGGCCTACGGCGTGTCGCTGTACGTGTGGCTGAACTTCGCCAACCACGCGAACTGCTGGATCCCCTACGGGTCCGTCTATTTCTGATCTGAAAGGCGCCGCATGACCGACCGCTCGACCTCGCCTTCGCCCCTCAGCGCCCGCATCGGCGTGATCGGGCTGGGCTACGTCGGCCTGCCGCTCGCGCTCGAGTTCGGCAAGCTCTACGACACCGTGGGCTTCGACCTGAACGGCGGGCGGATCGCCGAGTTGCGGGGCGGCCTCGACCGCACCCTGGAAGCCGACGCCGAGGCGCTGAAGGCGGCCACGCGGCTGAGCTATTCGGACCAGTTGGAGGACCTGCGCGCCTGCAACGTCTTCATCGTCACGGTGCCGACCCCCATAGACAATGCCAAGCGCCCCGATCTCAGGCCGCTGGTCGGCGCGAGCCGCACCATCGGGGGCGTGCTGAAGAAGAGCGACGTGGTGATCTATGAGTCCACGGTCTATCCCGGCGCGACCGAGGAGGTCTGCGTTCCCGTTCTGGAGGAGACCTCGGGACTGAAGTTCAACGAGGACTTCTTCTGCGGCTACAGCCCCGAGCGCATCAATCCGGGCGACACCAAGCACCGGCTGACGACCATCACCAAGGTGACCGCCGGCTCGACCCCCGCGATCGCCGACTTCGTGGACGGCCTCTACGCCTCGGTGGTGACTGCCGGCACGCACAAAGCGAGCTCCATCCGCGTCGCCGAAGCCGCCAAGGTGATCGAGAACACCCAGCGCGATCTCAACATCGCGCTGATCAACGAACTCGCCATGATCTTCAACCGGCTGGGCATCGACACCTGCGAGGTGCTGGAAGCGGCCGGGACCAAGTGGAACTTCCTGCCCTTCCGCCCCGGCCTGGTCGGCGGCCACTGCATCGGGGTCGACCCCTACTACCTGACCCACAAGGCCCAGGAGATCGACTACCACCCGGAGGTCATCCTGGCCGGGCGGCGGATCAACGACGGCATGGGCGGCTATGTGGCCGACCAGCTGCTCAGGCTAATGGCGCGGCGCGCGATCAACCCGGTGGGAGCCAAGGTGCTGGTGCTCGGGCTGGCGTTCAAGGAGAACTGCCCGGACCTGCGCAACACCAAGGTGGTCGACATCATCCGCCGGCTCTCGGAGTATCACGTCGACGTCGACGTCCACGACCCGTGGGTGAGCGCCGAGGATGCGCGCCACGAATACGGCCTGGACCTTGTGGAGAGTCCCGAGCGGGGCAGCTACGACGCCGTCGTGCTGGCGGTCGGCCACCGGCAGTTCGTGGAGCTCGGCGCCGACGGCGCGCGCGGCTTCGGGCGCGGCGACTGCGTACTCTATGACGTCAAGTCGCTCTATCCGCGCGAGGCCGTGGACGGACGGCTCTAGCGCGCCGCCCACGCCTGGAACATCAGGAGCGTCCACAGTTCCGGGGCGTGGTTGGCGACGCCGCGCTGGTGCTCGTCCCAGACGCGGCGAACCTGCCGCGCGTCCAGGAGGCCCGTGCGGCGCAGGCTATCCTCGCTCAGCAGGTCGCCCGCCCAATCGCGCAGCTCGGCGCGCAGCCAGCGGTCGATCGGCACGCCAAAGCCCTTCTTCGGCCGGTCCCACAGCGCGCGCGGCAGGTGGCGGTCGAGCACGCCCTGCAGCACCCGCTTGCCGCCCGAGGCGTCGACCTTCATGGCCATCGGCAGGCTCCAGGCGAAGGCGAAGACTTCCGAGTCGAGCAGCGGCGCGCGGGCTTCCAGGCTGCAGGCCATGCTGGCGCGGTCCACCTTCACCAGGAGGTCGTCCGGAAGGTAGTGGCGCACGTCGCTGAGGATCGCGCGCTCCTCGAAGGACGCGGCGCGGCCCGGCAGGTCGAAGCGGGTCAGGGGCTCGACCGCAGCGCCGCCGGCGAGATAGCGGCCCGCCGCGCAAATCCGGTACATGCGGTCGAGGTAGTCGGCCTCGTCGACCGCCGACCACTTGCCGAGCGCCTTCTTCAGCCGGTCTCCGACCGGATCGCCGCGCCGCCGCTCGGGCAGCAGCGAGCGCAGCGGCGCGGAGGCGGCGTTGATCGCCGAGGTTGGGAGCGCCTGCGCCGCCCCGGCGGCCATGAACCGCAGCGCCCGCGGCGTGCGCGCCAGTCTGCGCCAGGCGTCGCCATAGCGGTGGCGGTAGTAGCCGCCGAACATCTCGTCGCCCCCGTCGCCGGACAGCGCCACCGTCACGTGCTGGCGGGCCAGCCGCGAGACCAGATAGGTCGGGATTTGCGAGGAGTCGGCGAAGGGCTCGTCGTAGATGGAGGCCATCTTCGGCGCGGCTTCCAGCAGGTCGGCCTCGCCGATGCGGAATTCGGTGTGCTGCGCGCCCAGATGCGCGGCCACGGCGCGGGCGTCGGCGGACTCGTCCAGCCGGGGGTCGTCGGTTCCGATGGTGAAGGTGCGCACCGGCTGCGAGGCCTGCGCCTGCATCAGGGCCACGACCGTCGAGGAATCCAGCCCGCCCGACAGGAAGGCGCCGAGCGGCACATCGGAAATCATCCGCGTGCGCACCACGCGTCCGAGAAGGGCGTCGAGTTCGGCGACGGCCTCCTCGAAGCCGCCCGTGAACGGCCGGGTCATGGCCTCGGCGGCGACCGTGACCGGCTCCCAGTAGCGCCTGGGCGACAGCGTCCGCGCGCCGGGCGCCAGCACCGCGAAGGCGCCGGGCTCCAGCTTCTTCACCGCCGCGTAGATGGAGCGCGGGTGCGGGACGTAGCCGTAGGTCAGGTATTCGGCGAGCGCGGTCCGGTCGATGGTCCGGTCTAGCGCGGGATGCCGCGTCAGGGCGGTCAGCTCCGAGGCGAAGACGAAGTCGCCGCCGGCCCAGCCGTAGTAGAGCGGCTTCTCCCCGAACCGGTCGCGCGCCAGCGTCAGGGTGCGGCTTTGGCGGTCCCACAGGGCGACGGCGAACATCCCTTCGATGCGCGGCAGCGCCGCCTCCACGCCCCAGGCGCTGAAGGCCGCCAGCAGCACCTCCGTATCGGAATGCCCCCGCCAGGCCGGCGCGTCGCCTTCGGCCTCAAGCCGATCGCGCAGGGTCTCGAAGTTGTAGATCTCGCCGTTGAGGACCAGCACGTAGCGGCCGTCGGCGGAGACCATGGGCTGGTCTCCTGCCTGCGACAGGTCGATGATCGAGAGCCGCCGGTGGCCCAGGCCGACGCCGGCCGCCGCGTCGCTCCAGAAGCCCTCGCCGTCCGGCCCACGGTGGCTCAGCGCCGAGGTCATCGCCCCAAGCGTCGCCGCCTCGCGCTCGCCGAAACCGGAGGAGGCCAGAAGGCCCGCAAGGCCGCACACGCTATGGGATTCCCGCCGTCATCGCGGCCTTCTAGCCGAAATCGTAGCCGAAGAGGCTCAGGTCTTTTCGATAGAGACCGGCCACGATGTCCTTCATGCGCGGGGTGTAGACCTCGCGGTAATCGCCGCGATCCCCCCTGCGCTTCTCCGGCAGCTCCGAGGCCATCCCGAGCCGGCCCAGGATTTCCCGGTAGTCGTCGGCGAGCGTCTCGTAGCGGCCGACCTTGTCCATGGCGCAGTCGCTCACCCACGGCAGCCGCACCCAGTGATGCTGCGGCCGGAAGTGGATGTAGCTCATGATCCGCCGGCGCACGCCGCCCTCACGAAGCGCCAGCACGAAGGCCTCGAAGCTGTCGAAGCCGGCCAGGTTGTCGCTCGCCCACGCGTAGTCGGGATACTGACGCTTTCCGACGTGCGGGCGCAGGTACATGTAGGCCGAATAGAGGCGGTCGAACGGGTTTCGCACCACGCAGAACTTGAAGTAGCTGTCGAACCGCCGCCGGTCCCAGGCGCGGTAGCGGACGGCGGGGATGTGGCGGGTGTCGGTCTTGAACAGGGCGTCGGCGATGCTGGTGCCGGCCGTCTTGGGCACATGGATGAAGATGCACCGCAGGCGATCCATGTCCTCGGTGTAGGGGTCGCCAACGAGTCCGGCCGCCCTGATGGCCAGGGCGGCGATACCCGGCGGCAGATAGAACTCCGTGTCCTTAAGCCTTGCCCTCAGCCCCGACATTCACCCTTACCGGCGCGGCCCCCACGGCCTGGTAGATTTCACCATAGCGCGCGGCGCCCCTGTCTAGCGAGAACCAAGCTTCGGCCGCCTCCCGGCACCGGGCCGGAAGCTCTGGATCGGCGAGCAGCGCGCGCAGTTCCTCCACGGCCCGGCCCATCGCGGATGCGGAGGGCTCCTCCACCAGCACGCCGACGCGGTAGCGGCGGATGATCTCGCCGACATCGCCGACGCCGGGGTTGGCGACCACGGGCAGGCCGGTCGCCAGGATTTCGCCCATGCGGGTGGGGCAGCTGCCGAGCTTGGCGACGCCGGTCTCGAAGAACATGGCCGCCGCGCTCAGGTCGGCGATGGCGTTGGGCACGGCGCTGGGCGTGACGCCATAGACCTCCAGCCGCTGCGCCGGGATGCCGGCTTCGGCGGCGCGGCGACGGATGGCCGCCTCGTCCTCGCGGGTGACGATGCGCATGGCGACGTCCGGCTCCATGGCCGAGAGCGCCTGGAAGAAGGCCATCAGCCACCCGAAGCGGAACCAGCCGCTCAGGACCGAGCCGACGGAACCGACCACCTTCAGCTCGCCGGCCGTTCGCGCGGCGGGCTGGAAGCGGTCGAGGTCGACGCAGGTCGGGATGACGGCGAAGCGGACGTCCTCGACCTTGCGGCCATAGACCTCGCGCATGTGGGCCACCCCGGCCTCGGTCAGCGAGACGACGGCCGCCGCCTGGGTCAGGCAGACCCGCTCGACCCACTTGATGAGCCGAAACATCGGCCCGCCGGGCTTGACGCGCCCGGCCGCCGCCATCTCGTCGGGCCAGAAGGCGCGCATGTCGAAGATGAAGGGGACGCCGGTCAGCGTCTTCACCACCAGGGCCACGAAAGTCGGAATGTAGCTGCGCGCATGGACGAGGTCGGCGCGGGTGCGGCGCGCCTCGCGAAGCGCCGTCGCGGTGAAGACCGTCAGGTCCCAGAGCGTGGCGAGCAGCCTCGGCTTTCGGTGATAGCGCTGCGGCAGCCAGCGGATGCCCGCCCGCTCACAGTCGGCGCGCAGGGCCTCGACCGCCGCGCCGTCGGCGAAGTCCTCCGGCTTCTCGAAGGTGATGAGCGTGATGGCGTGCTGGCGGGCGAGGATGCGCAGGTAGGCCAGCACCTGCGACTGGCCGAGCGGTTCCAGCAGGCCGGTGTAGGAGAGATAGACGACGTTCATCGCCGCCTGTCCTCCAGCAGTTCGCCATAGACCGCCAGTGTCCGCTCCACGACGATGCGCTCGTCGAAGCGGGCCAGCGCCTTTTCGCGCGCGGCCTGGCCGAGGCGCCGGGCAAGCTCAGGGTCGTCGTCGAGCCTGGCGATCGCGCGCGCCAGCGGATGGGCCTCGCGCACCGGCACGAGCAGGCCGTCCTCCTCGTGGCTGACGACCTCCCGGCAGCCGGGCACGTCGGTGGTGATCAGCGGCCGCGCGCAGGCGGCGGCCTCGATCAGGGTCTTGGGCAGGCCCTCGCGATAGCTGGGCAGCACCACCACATCGACGCTGGCCAGCAGCGAGGGCATGTCGTCGACGTGGCCGAGCCAGTCGACGATGCCCTCCCCGGCCCAGCCGCGCACCGTCTCGACCGGCACGGAAGCGGGGTTGCCCGGGTCGGGGTCGCCGCCCAGCAGGAAGCGGATGTTTCGGCCCTCCGCCCTGAGGGTGCGGGCGGCGTCGATGAACTCCTGCAGACCCTTGTCCCAGAGGAGGCGCGTGGCCAGCAGCACCTTCAGCGGCTCGCCCGGTTCGCGCGCGTGCTCGCCCGGCGCAAACAGCGAGCAGTTGACGCCGGAGCCCTGGATCAGCCGCACGCGGTGGTCTTCGACGAGGCCCGCCTCGCGGAAGAGGGCGACGTCGTCCGGGTTTTGCAGGATCAGCCGTGTGCGCTCGCCACCCAGCGCGATCTTCAGCAGCCGCCGCACGACCGGCCGCAGCATTCGGGCGCGCGGCTCGTCGCTGATGAAGACGTAGCCGAGGCCCGCCACCGAATTGACCCGCCCCTTCACGCCCGCCAGCCGCGCGGCGATGGAGCCATAGACGGCCGGCTTGATGGTGAAGCCATGGACGATGTCCGGCTTCTCGCGCCGCAGGATCCCCGCGATGGTCGCGATCAGCCGGGCCTCGGCCAGCGGGTTGAGGCTGCGGCGGTCCATCGGCAGCGGCCGCCAGTCGAAGCCCATCTCGGCCAGCCTGGGCCCATAGTCGCCCGGCGGCGAAAGCAGCAGGAGTTCATGGCCGAGCTCACGCAGCCGCCGGGCCAGCGACAGGCGGAAGTTGTAGAGATACCAGTCGGTGTTGGCGAACAGCGCCACCTTGGCCCGCGGCATGGCCGCGCCGAACTCGCCCTCCCCCGTGCTCACGCCTGAAACTTCCCTTGGTGTGCGGCGGTTGTGGCCGCCCGCCAGCGCCGTTAGTAAGCGGCGTAATGCGCCGAACCGCCCGCGTCCAGCGGCGGCGGCTTTGCCGGGGGCTGCTTCAGGTTCGATGACCCGCGTCCTTGCGCTGACCAAGTATGACCGCGCGGGCCCGTCGAGCCGGGTGAGGACCTATCAATTCCTGCCGCAGCTCAAGGCCGCCGGTCTGGACGTGACCGTGCAGCCGCTGTTCGGCGATTCCTACGTCGAGACCCTCTATCGCGAAGGCCGCCGCGACCGGACGCGGATGCTGCGCAGTTACCTGCGCCGGCTGGGGACGGTGCTCAATCCGCCGCCGCACGACGTGGTCTGGGTGGAGAAGGAGGTGTTCCCCTGGCTGCCCTCGCTGCTGGAGGGAGTCGTGACCGCGCGGCTTGGGCCCATCGTCGCCGACTATGACGACGCCATCTTCCACAATTACGACCTTCACCGCCGCGGCGTCGTGCGAGCGGTGCTCGGGCGCAAGATCGACGCGGTGATGCGGCGCGCGGCGCTGGTGGTGGCCGGCAACCGTTATCTGGCCGAACGCGCGAAGAAGGCGGGCGCGCGGCGGGTGGAAATCCTGCCCTCCGTCGTCGATGTGGCGGACTATCCCGTGGCCTCGCACGGCCCGCGTGAGCAGGTCGCCGTCGGGTGGATCGGCTCTCCGTCGACGGCGCACTACGTCCAGCTCCTGAAAGGCCCGCTCGCCGACCTGCAGGCGAGGCGGGGCGTTCGCCTGGCGCTGATCGGCTCGGGGCCCGTCGACCTGTCGCCGGTGCGGCCCGACATCGTTCCGTGGAGCGAGGAGCGCCAGGGCGCGAATCTTGCCGCGCTCGACATCGGGGTGATGCCCCTGCTCGACAGCCCCTGGGAGCGCGGCAAGTGCGGCTACAAGATCATCCAGTACATGGCCGCGGGCCTGCCCGTGGTCGCCTCGGCGGTGGGCGCCAACGTCGATATCGTCGAGGACGGTGTCACCGGCTTCCTCGTCAACAGCGAGGCCGAGTGGCTGTCGGCGCTTGAGCGGCTCGCCGCCGACGCCGATCTACGGGCGAGGATGGGCGGCGCCGGGCGCAAAGCCGCCGAAGCGCGGTTTTCGTCCACCGCGGTAGGCGCAAGGCTCGCCGAACTCCTGAAGGACGTCGCCCGTGGCTGAGCGGCCGGACGTGGCGATCCTGCTCCCCAACCTCGCCGCGGGCGGCGCGGAGCGGGTCTGCCTGTCCCTGGCCGGCGCGTTCGCCGCGCGCGGGCTGACGGTCGAGATGGTGGTCCTGCGGCGCGAAGGCGAATGGATCGATGCGCGCCCCGACGGCGTGGGCCTGGTGTCGCTGGATGCGCCGCGGCTGCGTCAGGGATTTGCGCCGCTCGTCCGCTACCTGCGCGAACGGCGCCCGCGCGCCATGCTGGCGGCGCTCTGGCCGCTGACCAGCCTGGCCGTCTGGGCGCGGATGCTGGCCGGCGGCGACACCCGGCTGGTCGTGAGCGACCACAGCGACTACCTCGCCGCCCCGGACGGCGCGGGCGCGCTTGGGCGGCTGAAGCTCGCGGCGGCGCTCCGCGCCTCCTACCCCTTCGCCGATGCAGTGGTGGGGGTTTCCGAAGGCGTGGCCGAAAGCGTGGCGCGCCTCTCCGGCCTGCCCCGGGCCCGCGTCGCCGCCATCCACAACCCGATCGCGGCGCCCAGGCCCGGCGAGCCGCCGAAGGGCGTCGCCGAGGGCTGGCTTTCTCACGGCGGGCTCCGCCTCATCGCGGTGGGCTCGCTGAACGCCGCCAAGAACTATCCGCTGCTGCTGCGGGCGCTGCGCCGCGTGCGCGAGCAGGCCGACGCCCGGCTGCTCATCCTCGGCGAAGGGCGGCTGCGGCCCATGCTGGAGGCGCTGGCGGCGGAGCTCGGGTTGGCGGGCGCCATCGACATGCCGGGCTACGTGGCCAATCCGGCCGCCTTCCTGCGCAAGGCCGACCTGATGGTGCTTGCATCCAGTTGGGAGGGCTTCAGCAACGTCATCGTCGAGGCCATGGCCTGCGGCGTTCCCGTGGTCAGCACCGACTGCCGCTCGGGCCCCCGCGAGATACTGCAGGACGGCCGCCTCGGCCGGCTGGTCCCGGTCGGCGATGAGGCCGCGCTGGCCGCGGGCATCCTCGCCGCCCTCAACGACACCCCCGACAGAGAAGCCCTGATCCGCCGCGCCGCCGACTTCTCCGTCGCCAAGGCCGCCGACGCTTATCTCGAGCTGCTGCTCCCGTCCCGATGAACGCCTTGAAGACCTACCGCCGCGATATCGACGGGTTGCGGGCCATCGC
>CAMLKO010000005.1 GCA_946480495.1 uncultured Caulobacteraceae bacterium | reverse complement strand
AAGCCCCGGCGTTGGCCGGGGCTTCTCCGTCTTCTCTACTGGACGCTCTTACTTGGCGCCGGCGCCGAGCTTGAAGCGCGCGCCGACCGTCAGCATGTGCAGGGTCGGTTCGATCTTGATGCCTTCGTCCTTGAAGTGGGCGAGGTTCATGTAGCGGTAGCCCGCGTCGACGGTCAGGACGTCGTTGACCGGGAAGGAGGCCCCGGCGCGCAGCTGCCAGGCCACGCCCTGGTCGTGGACGCTGTCCTCGTCGACCTTGAGGCTGGTGCTGCCGTAGCCGACACCCGCGCCGATGTAGGGCGAAATGCCGCCCATCTGGAAGTCGTAGAGGACGTTGACGAACGCGGTGGCGGCCGAGCCCTTCAGCGTCTGACCGTCGAGCTGGTCGCTGAAGTCGTTGCGGTTGAAGATGCCTTCAAGTTCGGCGCGCAGGCCGTTGCCGAGGGCTACGCCGCCGGCCGCGCCGACGCCAAAGCCCGTCTTGAGGTCGGCGTCGCCCGAATCGCCGTCAACGGTCACATCGACCTTGCCGGTCGAGACGCCGGTGTTGACCTGGGCGTACCAGTCCTGGGCCGCCGCAGGCATGGCGGCGAGCGCCATCGCAGATGCGGCCGCAGCCGCAAGGATCACTTTTCTCATGGATGCTTTTTCCCCTTCGATCCGCCGATTCGACTCGGACGGTAGTCGAGCACTGGCGAAAGAAGGGCTGGCGGGCAACAACTGACAGAAGTGTCAATTCGCTTTGTGCGCGAGCGTGACTCCAAAGCCACGCTTGATGGCGGAAACGTGGCGACTCAACCGGCGTCCGGCTCGCGCCACATGTGCCACATGACCGGGGCGCCCTTGCCCGGGGGAGCCTCGTGGATGACCTCGAATCCGTGGCGGCGGTAGAGGGCGACGTTGCGGGTCGTGCCGGTCTCGAGGTAGGCGGGAAGACCCGCCTCGTCGGCGCGGTTGAGGCCGGCGCGCAGCAGGCGCGAACCGATGCCCATGCCCTGCAGCGGCGGTGTCACGCCCAGGAACCACAGGTAGATGTGCTCGCGGTCCATGGGGTGGTTCCTGTCCATCGCCGCGCGGATCTGGAGCAGGCGGCCGATGCGCGAAAAGCCGGTGGCGCTCAGCATCGGCCGGGCCATCTTCAGATCGTCGAGCAGCGAGCTGGGCTCCTTGATCGCCGCGAACGGCATCCAGACGGCGGCCGCGCCGCCGCCCTCGGGACGGTCGATGCGGGCCTTCCGCCCCAGGTTGCGCAGGAGGTAGTCGAAGACCCCCAGGCGCGCGGCGTCGCGGCGGGCGTCGGCGCGCAGGAACCAGTCGAAATGCGGATCCTCGTGGAAGGCGTCGGACAGGTCGCGGATGACGCCGCCGAGGTCCGCCGCCGTCGCTGTCGCCGGCGTTTCGGCGCTCCTGCGGATGGCGGCGGCGTCCATGTCCCTAGACCTTCTCGCTGATCCGGATCGCGGCGCGGCAGCCGGCCCGGATGGCGGCGGACAGGAGGCGGTAGCCGGGAGCCTCGCGGGCGCCTTCGCTGACGGCGATCTCCTTGTGGGCGAGCTCGTCGTCGCGGAACTGGGTGAGCTCGGCCGCCAGCGCCGGATCGCGGCTGGAAAGCTCGGCGATCTGGCCGGCGTAGTGTTCCTCGATCACCGTCTCGACCGCCTCGGTGCAGGCGTGCGCCGCCTTCTCGCCCAGCAGGGCCGTGCCGGCGCCCAGCGCAAACCCGGCCGCGCGCCAGACGGGGGCGAGCAGGGTCGGGCGGACCTGGCGCTCGTTCAGCAGGGCGTCGAAGCGGGCGAGGTGGCCGGCCTCGTGGCTCTCCATCTCGGCGAGCTGTCCGGCGGCGCGCTCGCGGCCCTTCGCGGCGTCGAGCACGGCCCGCTGGCCGCGGTAGATGTGGACGGCGCCGAGCTCGCCGGCATGGTCGACGCGCAGGATTTCGGCCAGGCGGCGGCCAGGCGCGGCCGCGCCGGGGCGGGCGGGGATCGGCTTGGCGCTCATGCCGCTCTCCGGCGCGCGGCCCAGAAGCTCAGGAAGGCGAGCTTCAGCGAGATCAGGCAGTTCCAGCCGGCCAGGGACAGGCCGAGGAACACCCACAGCGCCTTGTCGCAGGAGGGCGGGTTGATCTTCTCGCCCCGCGCCAGCGCCTCCATCGCGCCCGAGCTGACGCTGATGGTCGCCGAGGAGCAGGTCGTAGGGCCGGGCCACCAATGCCACTCCACGCCCGCGTGGTAGAAGGCGAGCACCGCGCCGGCCAGGAAGACGAGGCCCAGCAGGCCGTTGAACAGCGCCCGCGTCCTCGTTCCCACCGGCGCCCGTGAGACGACCAGGGCGATCACGGCCACCGTCACGGCGGCCCAATAGACCTCGCGCTGCTTCAGGCACAGCGTGCAGGGCGGCAGGTGGCCAAAGGTCTCGAAGGCGTGCGCGATGGCCAGCATCGCGGCAGAGGCGAGCAGCGCCACCAGCGGCCAGCGGTCAAGGAAGGGGCGGTAGAGACGATAGATGCGGTCCATGGATCAGCAGGCCGAGGTCGAGCCTCCTCCCAGATAGTGGCTGAGCACAAGGCCTAGCACGATCAGCACGATCAGGCCCACGGCCACGACGGCCAGGCGCCGTTCGATCACCGGCATCATGGCCGGGCCGAAGCGCTTGACGATCCAGGCCACCAGGAAGAAGCGCGCGCCGCGGGTGACCAGCGAGGCGGCCATGAACACCGGGAAGGCGAAGTGGGCGATGCCCGAGGCGATCGTCACCAGCTTGTAGGGGATGGGCGTCAGGCCCTTGATCAGGATGACCCACAGGCCCCAGTGGGCGTACCAGCACTGGTACTGCTCCATGCCGCCGGCGTTGCCCGTCAGGCTGAGGATCTGCTGGCCAAGGCCGGTCAGGTAGTAGCCGATCAGGTAGCCCAGCCCGCCGCCCAGCACCGAGGCGACGGTGCAGACGGTCGCGTAGCGCCAGGCCTTCTGCGGCTGGGCCAGCACCATGGGGGCCAGCATCACGTCGGGCGGAATGGGGAAGAAGGACGCCTCGGCGAACGAGAGGACCGCCAGCGCCCAGGGCGCGTTACGCGAGGCGGCCAGGTTCAGCACCCAGTCGTAGATACGGCGCAGCATGCAGGCTCCGGAGCGGCGGTGTGGACCGGTTAGCAGGCGCAGGCGTTTATGTCTCGTCCCGCTTCCGACTGATGGTTTCGTTTGTTACTATCTTGCGCGAATGTCGCAGGAGGACCGCCGATGACCGCCCAAGCGCACACCTACGAGCCCCGTGACCTCGACGCGCCCAAGGACCTGTTCGACAACCCGCTGGGGACCGACGGTTTCGAGTTCGTCGAGTTCACCTCCCCCGAGCCGGAGCGGCTGAAGGGCCTGTTCGAGCTGATGGGCTTCACGGCGGTGTCGAAGCATCGTTCGAAGAACGTGCTGCGGTTCCGGCAAGGCGACATCAACCTGATCCTCAACATGGAGCCGACCGGCCAGGCCGCCGACTTCCGCGAGCAGCACGGCCCCTCGGCCAACGCCATGGCCTTCCGAGTGCGCGATGCGGCCGAAGCGTTCCGGCTGGCGGTGGAGCGCGGCGCGACGCCGGTGCAGGGGCCGGTCGGCCCGATGGAGCTGAACATCCCGGCCATCGAGGGGATCGGCGGCTCGCACCTCTATCTCGTCGACCGCTACGGGGCCCACGAGATCTACGACGTCGATTTCGTGCCGATCGAGGGCGCCGTGGAGGCCGAAACCCGCAATTCCATGGGCCTGACCTACCTCGACCACCTGACCCACAACGTCCATCGCGGCCGCATGGCGCATTGGGCGGACTTCTATGAGCAGGTCTTCAACTTCCGCGAAATCCGCTACTTCGACATCGAGGGCAAGGTGACGGGCCTGTTCTCCAAGGCCATGACCAGCCCCGACGGCAAGATCCGCATCCCGCTCAACGAGAGCCAGGACGAGCAGAGCCAGATCGAGGAGTTCCTGCGCGACTACAAGGGCGAGGGCATCCAGCACCTGGCCTTCGGGACCGACGACATCTTCCATGCGGTCGAGGCGATGCGGGAGCGCGGCGTGAAGTTCCAGGAGACGCCGGACACCTACTACGAGCAGCTGAACGAGCGGGTGCCCGGGCACGGCGAGAACGTCCAGCGGCTGCAGGCCGACAAGATCCTGCTCGACGGCGCGCCGACCGAGGGTCAGGGTCTGCTGCTGCAGATCTTCACCGAGAACATGATCGGCCCGATCTTCTTCGAGATCATCCAGCGCAAGGGCAACGAGGGCTTCGGCGAGGGCAACTTCAAGGCGCTGTTCGAGTCGATCGAGCTCGACCAGATCCGCCGCGGCGTCGTGAAGGAGACCTGAGGTGGCGCGAAACTGGATTCCCGTACGGGGCGCGCAGGGAAAGCACAGCCGCCAGGCCCACGCCGACCTGCCGGAGGGGACCTACGAACGCGAGGTTTCCAAGGAGGGCTTCTTCGGCCCGGCCGCCTTCCTCTATCACCGCCGTCCGCCGACCGGCTGGTCGTCGTTCGAGGGGCCGCTGCGCCCGCGCGCGTTCGATCTCAATCGGCTGAACGAGCCTTCGCCCTCGCCGTGGGCCGCGCCGGTGGTGCTGCACAACGCCGCCTGCGAGATGCGCTTCTGGAAGCTGGCCGGGCCGATGCCGGCGCTGGCCAGGAACGCCGACGGCGACCAGCTCCTCTTCATCCACCAGGGGCGCGGCGACCTCTTCTGCGACTACGGCCACATCGCCTTCGAGCCTGGCGACTACATCTACCTGCCGCGCGGGACGATGTGGCGACTCGCGCCGGCAGAGCCCGCGGCCGTACTGACCATCCAGGCGACCAACAGCCACTTCACCCTGCCCGACAAGGGCATGCTGGGCGGCCATGCGGTGTTCGATCCGGCCATGCTGGACACGCCGGTGATGGACGACGCCTTCCGGGCGCATCAGGACGAGGCCGGCGAGCACCGCGTGGAGATCAAGAAGCGCGGGCAGGTCTCGGTCGTGACCTATCCGTACAATCCCCTGGACGCCGTCGGCTGGCACGGGGAGCTCGCGCCGGTGAGGCTGAACGTGCGCGACATCCGGCCGGTGGTGAGCCACCGCTACCACCTGCCGCCGAGCGTCCACACGACCTTCGTCGCCGACCGCTTCGTCGTCTGCACCTTCACGCCGCGGCCGTTCGAGACCGATCCGGGCGCGATCAAGGTGCCCTTCTTCCACAATAACGACGACTACGACGAGGTGCTGTTCTATCACGCGGGAGACTTCTTCAGCCGCGACCACATCGAGGCCGGCATGCTTACTTTTCATCCGAGCGGCTTCACCCACGGGCCGCATCCCAAGGCGCTGAAGAACATGCATACGCAGCCCAAACCGGCGACCGACGAATACGCCGTGATGATCGACGCCCGCGACCCGCTGGAGGTCGGTGACGGCGCCGCCGCCGTCGAGAACGCCGCCTACGTCGACAGCTGGAAGGCCCCGTGACGCTCGACGACGACCTCGCCGAAATGGCCCGCGATGAGTTGGCGCGCGCGCTGACGCTCAGCTGGCGCGACCTCGAGCGCGTGGTGCCCTGGGGCGACACCTACGACGGCGTCTCGCCGTCGGGCCGGTTCGTGAAGGTGGAGCGTAGCTACATCTGGGTCGAGGACGAAGGCGGCGACATCCTCTGCGAGGTGGCGGTCTTCCCCAACGAGGTGCTCTATGACGAGGCCGCGCGGCAGAGCGTGGTCATTCCAAGGGGCTAACCGTGCGACGCCAAGCCCAGAACAGCGACCAGCTTGCGATCGAGCAGCGCAATCTGGTCAGAACTCAGGGCTCCGATTCTTTGGCCGATCTTTTCGCGCCTGACCGCGTGCAGCTTGTCGATCATCACTTGAGACCGGACACGCAGCCCTGTTCCGAGATCTGGCGCAAGGGTGAGCCGAAATTCATGCTCGGTGATCTCGCTACTGATCAGACAGACAATGAGCGTCGGATGAGCGGCGTTCATCTCATCGGCCTGCACGACAACTGCGGGCCGTGGCTTACCGTGGTCGCCTTGGATCACGGTGACGACGACGTCGCCTCGTTTCAATCGAGGTCGTCCTCAGCCAAGCTGGCTTCGATCCACTCGATGGCTTCCAGCTCTGCGGGCGTATTAGCCAAAGCGCGCGACTGCTCCTGGATGCGTGCGACGAAGGCGGGATCGTTCATGTCATACGTCCAGATCGTCACGGGCTTCAGGCCCTGGGCGCGCATGCGTTCGCGATACGCACGGGTGCGAGCGGCGCTGGTGGACTTCGGACGTGGCTTCGGCTGGGCGGACATGACATTCTTTCTCCGTCACATGTGACACCGTTTGGGGTCATTTTCAAGGAACGCGCATGAAGCTTGCCTCGCTGAAGGATGGTCGTGACGGGCGGTTGGTGGTGGTGTCGCATGACCTCGCCTGGTTCACGGACGCCCGGCAGATCGCGCCTACGCTTCAGGCGGCGCTGGACGACTGGGAGAGGTGCGAGCCGCTGTTGCGCGGGCTCGCGGAAAGCCTCGAACATGGGTCCGTGCCACGCGCGCGCTTCCACGAGCACGAGGCCGCCTCGCCGTTGCCGCGCGCCTATCAGTGGGCGGACGGCTCGGCCTACGTGAACCACGTGGCGCTGGTGCGGAAGGCGCGCGGGGCGGAGATGCCCGAAAGCTTCTGGACCGACCCCCTGATCTACCAGGGCGGCTCGGACGGGTTCCTGGGTCCACGCGACCCGATCCCGCTGGCCGACGAAAGCTGGGGCTGCGACCTGGAGGCCGAGGTGGCGGTGATCGTGGGCGATGTGCCGATGGGCGCGAGCCGCGAAGAGGGGCTGGCGGCCGTCCGGCTGGTCATGCTGGTCAACGATGTCTCCTTGCGAAACCTGATCCCGAACGAGCTCGCCAAGGGCTTTGGCTTCTTCCAGTCCAAGCCCGCGTCGGCCTTTTCGCCGGTGGCGGTGACGCCCGATGCGCTGGGCGGCTGGCGCGATGGCAAGCTCAACGGCGCCGTGGAGGTCGAGCTGAACGGCAAGCCCTTCGGCCGGGCGGACGCGGGCGTCGACATGACCTTCGACTTCGGCGCGCTGATCGCCCATGCCGCGAAGACCCGGGCGCTGTCGGCGGGCTCGATCATCGGTTCGGGGACGGTTTCGAATCGGGGCCCGGACGGCGGACCGGGCAAACCCATCGGCCAGGGCGGCCTCGGCTACAGCTGCATCGCCGAGGTGCGGACGGTCGAAACCCTGCTCTCCGGCGAGGCATCGACGCCATTCCTTCGCCACGGAGACGTTGTTCGTATAGAAATGCGCGACGCACGGCGGCATTCGATCTTCGGCGCGATCGAGCAACAGGTCGCGGGGACGTGACGGATCAACCGGGGGGAAGATCTATGAACGCGAGTGTTATGGGCTTCAAACCCAGGTCCGAGGCGCTGATCCTCGACGACTACATCCCGTACCGCCTGTCGATATCCTCCAACGCGGTCAGCAAGCTGATCGCGCGGGCCTACGAGGACCGCTTCGGCCTTTCGATTCCGCAGTGGCGGCTGATGGCCGTGCTGGCCGAGCGGCCGATGACCCAGCAGCAGATCGTCCTGCGCACGGCCATGGACAAGGTGACGGTGAGCCGTGCGGCGCACGGGCTGGTCACGCGCCACCTGGTCGGCCGGGCCGCGCACGAGGCCGACGGCCGTTCGCACATCCTGACGCTGACGGACCAGGGCCGCGCGCTGCATGCGGAGATCGCGCCGCTGGCGCTGGCCTATGAGGCCGCGCTGCTCTCAGGCCTCACGCCGCAGGAAGTCGAGACGCTCAAGCGCCTCCTGATGCGGCTGGAAGACGTGGCCGACAAACTGGCCGGCGAAGCCGCCAGCTGACCGAAGCGTTGCGCCCCCGCAACGGGCTAGGCGCTTTCCTGCAACGGCGGTTCCGCGGGGACCTCGGCCGGGCCGCCGCGGTGGCGGGCGAGGTAGCGGGCGAGCTCCTGCTGGAATTCCGAGGGCGGCACGTACTCCTCGCGGTACCAGGGCTGGGTGGCCTGGTCGAAGACGTCCTCCAGCCAGGCGACCACCTTCTTCACGCGCGCCGAGCGCATCATCTCGCGCCGCTGGACGAGCCACATGATCACCGGCCCGTTCACGATCACGTCCAGCATCACCAGCGTGGGGTCTATCGACAGGATAGCCGTGGGCAGCCCATGCACCCCGGCGCCCTCGCGCACCGCGTTGAAGGAGACGGCGCTGGAATTGGTCACCAGCCGCTGGCGGGTCATCATCTGGAAGGCCGCGCCCTTCTCGTCGCGCTGATGCACCTGGCCCACGTGATGGATGTAGGGGTGGGCCAAGGTCTCCTGCAGCGTTTCGGGCGTGCCGTAGAGGTCGAGATGGCTGCGCGCGGCGAACAGGCCGTAGTGGAAGTAGGCCAGCGGCTTTGAAACGACCTCTTCCTGCGTGGGCTTGGTGAAGGTCAGGGCCACGTCGACCTCGCCGTCGAGCGGGCGGTCGACCCACAGGCCGCAGTCGAGCACCAGGTCGATGTCGGGATTGCCGCGCAGGAAGTCGGTGACGTGGGGCGTCAGGAAGGCGCCGCCGATGCCGTCCGGCGCGCTGATCTTGACGACGCCGGAGGCCGACTTGTCGTGGCCGGCCAGCTCCATCTCCAGCGAAGCGGCCGCCCGCTCCATGGACTGAACCCGCTTGAAGGCGACCACGCCGGCGGGGGTGAGGCTGACGCCCTGGGCGCCGCGGACGAGCAGCTTGGCTTCGAGCCGCGCCTCCAGGTTGTCGACCGCGCGGGTCAGGGTGGAGGCGCTCATGCCGAGGGCCCGTGCGGCGGCGCCGAAACTGCCGGCCTCCGCTACGGCCCAGAAGAGCCGCAAGTCGCTGAAATCAGCCTTGCGTCTCACGACGTCCGGCATACCCACCCTCCAGAAACGCAAGGAACCCTTGCAACCTTTGAGGCTCCTCGGACCCCGTCTGCACGCTCTACGAAACCTGTGCAACAGGCAATCGAGGCTGGAGCATGAGACATTCTGCTGCAGACAGCATAGCGCAAAGCCGCTCGGCGCGCGCGCTGCGCGACGGTTTGACGCCGCTGGGCTTCGCCGAAGCGGGCGTGAACGAGCTGGGCGCGGTCCGCGCGCTGGCGGCCGGCCTGATCAGTCCGCACGTGGCGGGCGAGGCGGCGCTGCACGCCCTCCATAGCCGCACCGGCTACGGCTTCTACGTCCTGCGCGAGGAAGGCTGGATCACCGGCCTGATCGCGCTGGTGCTGCTGAACGGCGCGGGACTGGCCGCGGTCCGGTCCGAGACGTTCAACGCGCTCAATCCGAGCCTCGAGCACGCCGTGGCCCGCAACGAGGAGCCGGCAGCGGTCTACGGCTGGGGAATCGCCGGAGCGACGCGGGAAGCCGCCAAGGTGATCGTGGAAGGCAGCTGGGCGGTGCTGGCCGCGCTGCCCGAGCAGCCCTTCTTCGTCCGCGCCGCCACCGAGGCCGGCCGGCGGCTGCTGACCGAAAAGATGAGCTTCGTGCCCTACCCGGACTCCACCACCGGCCTGCTGTGGTGGGAGCATGGCCACGCGGTTCCCAGGAGGGCGGCATGAACGCCCCCGCCAATCGCCTCGCCGCCCCGCGCGCGGGCGCCAATACCGGCCATCTGACGACCAGCGTGGCGCGCACGCTGGACGACCTGATGCACGTCATGGCGGTGCGCACGCTCGTCTACATGGGCGAGCAGGCCTGTCCGTTCGACGAGGAATACGACGGCAACGACTTCGCCGGCTCGACGCACCTGATCCTGCGCTGCGACGGCGAGCCGATCGGCGTGGTGCGGCTGCGCTGGTTCGCCGATTTCGCCAAGCTCGAGCGGCTGGCGATCCGCGCCGAGTACCGCGGCGGAGCGGGCCTGCTGATGCTGGCGCGGGAGGCCTTCGCGCTTTCCGAACGCAAGGGCTACCGGCGGCTGATGGGGCACGCCCAGCAGCGGGTGATCCCGTTCTGGAAGCGTTACTTCAAGGGCCGGGTGCGCGAGAACCGCGAGAAGTTCTTCTTCTCCGACCACGACTACACCGAGCTCGAGTTCGACCTGCATCCGCCGGCGAACGCCATCACCATCGATTCCGACCCGCTGGTGCTGATCCGCCCCGAAGGGGAGTGGGATCGCCCCGGCGTCCTCGACCACTCCGCCGCCTACGACCGTCAGCGGGCGTACGGCTGATGGGCGTTCCGTGGGGGAGTTCGCGCGCCGGGCGTCAGCGGATGCTTGTGTGCCTCGACCTGCAGCGGGGCAGCCTCCCGCACGGGCGCGCGCCCGACCGGCGCCAGGTCAACTGCCGCCGGATGCTGGCCCATGCGCGTGACGCGGGCTGGCGGGTGGCGCACGTCCACAACCGCAAGGCCGATCCGGACGCGGCGCGCCCGCTCCCGGGGCTCGAGCCGCTGCTGAGCGAGCCGGTGCTCTACCGGTCGGGGCTGTCGGCCTTTTCCAACCGCACCTTCGCCGAGCTGGTCGCCTCGTGCCCGGCGGAGCTGGTGGTGATCGGCTATCCGGCGACCTCGTCCTTCCTCGCCACCGCCCTGATCGCCTACGAGCAGGAGGTGGCGGTGGTGCTGGTCGAGGACGCCGTCTGCCCGGCGGTGCTGGATCCGGAAACGCGGGACGCGGTCGAGCTGCTGGGCCGCAAGGTCGCCAGCCCCTTCGTCACGCTCATCTGCACCGACGACCTGATCGGCGCGCCCAGGCTTCGCCGGGTGGTCTGAAAAAACTTCGCGCCCGCATTGGCGGATTTCGCGGCTTCGTTCGTCATGAGACGCCGAGGTGGGTTAGGCTCGCCTCGCGTGAGGGAGGGCGATGAGCGGCCGCGCCGAGTGGTTTGCCGAGCACATCCTGCCGCTGGAGCCGCGTGTGCGGGCCTGGCTGCGGAAGGCCGGCTGGTCGCGTGAGGAGGTCGAGGACCTCGTGCAGGAGACCTATGCGCGGCTGGCCGGGGCCTGGGCGGCGGGCGAGGTGGTCCATCCGGCCGCCTATGTGTTCGCCACCGTCCGCAACGTCGCCGCCGACCAGCTGCGCCGCCAGCGCATCGTCTCGATCCGCAGCGTCGCCGACATCTCGCGCCTGAACGTGACCGACGGGGAGCTGGACGCCGAGGCGCGGCTGACCGCGCACGAGGAGCTCGACCAGCTGCGCGCGGCCATCGAACGGCTGCCCGGCCAGTGCCGCGCCGTCTTCGTGCTGCGGAAGGTCGAGGGCGTCTCGCAGGCGGAGACCGCCAGGCGGCTGGGGCTGGCCCAGAGCACGGTGGAAAAGCACGTGGCGCGCGGGATGCGGATGGTGGCCGCCTGGCTGACGAAGGCCGAGGACGGCCCGCGATCCGCCGACAGCGAAGTTCAGAAGGGACGCTCTCGTGGAAAGCGCTGACCGGATCGAGGCCGCCGCGGCGCGCTGGCTGGCCCGCCACGACGCGGGACCGCTGGACGAGGCCGACGCGCGCGCCTTCGACGAATGGTGCGCGGGCGATCCCAGGCGGCTGGGCGCGTTCGTGCGGCTTGAGGCGGTGAGCGCCAGGCTCGACCGGGCCGGCGCGCTGAGCGGGATGCCGGCGACGCGGCGGCGGTCATGGCTTTATCCCGCGGCGGGGATCGCGGCGGCGCTGGCGCTGGCGGTCTGGCCGGCCAGCTACGCGGTGCGCGATGTGCTGCACACCCAGCGCTTCTCCACCGACATCGGCCAGCAGTACCGCGCGGCGCTGGCCGACGGCTCGCTGGTGGAGCTGAACACCGCGACGAAGGTGGCCGTCGAACTCAAGCCGGACGCGCGCGTCGTGCGGCTGCCAAGGGGCGAGGCGCTGTTCGAGGTGGCGAAGGACCGGACGCGGCCGTTTGTCGTGAGAACGAAGCTGGCCGAGGTGCGCGCGACCGGGACGGTGTTCGCCGTCTGCACCGAAAACGGCCTGCAGGTCGCGGTGCGCGAGGGAACGGTCGAGATCATTCGCGAGGGGACGCTGGTCGCCCGGGTGTCGGCCGGCGAGACCTTCACGATGGATCGGGGCGGCAAGGTGACCTCGCACGCGACCGATCAGGACGACCGCATCGCCCGCGAACTCGCCTGGCGCGAGGGCAAGGTGGCCTTCGCCGGCGAAACGCTGGCGCAGGCCGTGGAACAGCTGAACCGCTACAACCGCGAAAAGGTCGAGATCGCCGATGCGCAGACCGCCGCGATCCACGTCGGCGGCTATTTCCGCGCCACCGACCCGGAAGGGTTTGCGCGCGCGCTGGAAAAATCCTTCCCGGTGGTCGCCGAACTGGACGGCGGAAAGGTCGTGCTTCGTGCGCGGCCGTCGGCGTAGAAATATTTACATGGGCGTTGGCGGATTTCCGCCGGCCCCTCGTCTCAACCCGCACGGCCGCCTTCGAACGGCCGAATACTCGGGGGAGACATCATGAAGACCAACGGACACTCGCGCCTTGCATCGCTGTTGCTGGGCGGAGCCGCGGCCTGCGCCATCCTGACCGCGCCGGCGCTGGCGGCCGATCAGCTCCAGCATTTCAATATTCCGTCGCAGGACGCGGCGATGGCGCTGAACGAATACGCGCGCCAGGCGGGCGTGCAGATCGTCTTTCCCTACGACTACGTCAAAGGCCGCCAGACGCCGCAGGTCGAAGGCGACCTGACGCGGCAGGAGGCGCTGGCGATGCTGACCAGCGGACTTGGGCTCGCGGTAACCTCCAACAGCTCCGGGATGATCACCCTGCGGGACGCCGCCGACCCCCAGTCCGGAAGCGCCGCGGGGGACGGCGCTGACCAGGGCACGGTCCAGGCGCTGATCGTCACCGCGCAGAAGCGCGAAGAGAATATCCAGGACGTGCCGATCGCGATTTCGGCCTTCAGCGAGAAATCCCTGCAGGAGCAGAAGATCGAGGGCGGTTTCGACCTTCTGAAAGCGATCCCGAACGTCACGTTCTCCAAGAACAATTTCACCAGCTACAACTTCTCGATCCGCGGCATCGGCACCAAGGCGGTCAGCGCCACCACCGACCCCGGCGTGGCCGTGAGTTTCAACAACCTGGCGCTCTTGCAGAACAGGCTGTTCGAGCAGGAATATTTCGACGTCGAGCGGGTCGAGGTACTGCGCGGCCCGCAGGGCACGCTGTATGGCCGCAACGCCACCGCCGGCGTGATCAACGTGATCTCCGCCAAGCCCAACCTTCAGGATTTCGACGGATGGGTGAAGGGCGAGGTCGGCAACTATCACGCCAAGCGCGCATCGGCGATGGTCAACATCCCGCTGATCCACGACAAGCTCGCGGTCCGTTTCGCCGGCTCGCTCACCGACCGCCAGGGTTACGACTTCAACGAAGGCACGGACCATCCGGTCAACGGCCGCGATCTGTGGTCGGCGCGCGTTACGGTCGCCTTCAGGCCGATCGACAGGCTGCGCGCCAACGTGATCTGG
Source organism: uncultured Caulobacteraceae bacterium (assembly GCA_946480495.1). The sequence continues at coordinate 3,744 of CAMLKO010000005.1, read as the reverse complement.
GAACGCTTCAACGAGAACGACGACCGCTCCCGCACCGGCAAGCAGCTGTGCTATCGCGATCCCGGCCCGACGAAGGTGGGAAACACCGACCTCTACGAAGAGCCCAGCGTCTTCGGGTCCACCGTCCTTGACCTGAACCCGCGGCGGCGCTCGGTATTTTCGCAAGGGTGCAAGCCGGGTTCGCTCTACGATCCGATGGCGTTCGGAACCCCCAACGGCCTTTCGCTGCCGTTCGTCCTGGCGGCGGACTTTCCGACCGATTACGGCGCCAGCGGGACGATCGGCATCGGCCTGATCAACTGGCAGGTCGATCCCTACGGCGGAATGATGCAGTCGAACGACCTGCGGGTCATCAACTCCATCAAGGACCCGCATTACATCGCCAAGGCCGATGTCGTTGAGCTCAACATCGACTTCGATATCACCGACGAACTGACGCTGTACTCCCAGTCGCTCTACGACAAGGACACGACCTACTCGAACCAGGATTACAACCGCTTCAATACGGTGCCGATCTTTACCGACACGTCGGCCTGGGCCAACGACTCGGCGAGCTACAACGATCCCTTCGCCACCCTCGCGCCCGGCGGCATCTTCTGCGATCCGCAGCTCGGGTGCTCGAACAAGCTGGTCGGCTACGATATCGCCACCGCCAAGGGCACGCAGTTCGGGGAGGAATTACGCCTTCAGTCCAGCTTCGAGGGGCCGTTCAATTTCAGCCTCGGGGCCAACTACACCAGCTTCAAGACGCTGGTCGATTACTACGTCTTCTACAACCTGATCACGGCGGCCGCGATCCAGCCGCCCTTCAACTTCGCCATCGCCGACACCGGCAACCGCTACGACTGCAACCAGCCGTTCGGTTTCCTGGGCGGCGATCCGGCCCAGCTCTGCCCCTATGTCGATCCGAACCCGCTGGAGTCGATCAACGGCGAGGGCCACAACTATTTCCGCAGCAAGAACCCCTACAAGCTGAGCTCGGCGGCGGCCTTCGGCGAGGTCTACTGGCAGGCGACCGACGCCCTGAAGGTGACGGCCGGCCTTCGCTACACCGACGACAGGAAGACCTTCATTCCGGTGCCCAGCCAGGTCCTGCTGGCGGATGGCGTGATCGCCGGCGGCGACGTCGGCCGGGGCTACCCCGAACAGCCTGCGATCAAGCAGCATTGGGGCGAATGGTCGGGGCGGCTGGGGGTCGACTGGAAGCCCGTCCTGTCCTTCACCGACCAGACGATGCTCTATGCCTTCTACTCCCGCGGCTACAAGGGCGGCGGGGCCAATCCGCCGGCGCCCGGCTACGGATCGAAGTCGTTCGCCGACTACTACCCGGCGGTCGACGACGACATCACCAACATCCTGACCGCCTTCGGTTATCCGCAGTATATCGACAAGGCGATCGCCCGTTTCCATTCGCCCATCCTTCACCTGACGGGCGTGGAATACGACCGGACGTTCAAGCCGGAATTCGTCAACGCCTTCGAGGTCGGGGCGAAGAACACCATGCTCGGCGGCGCGCTGGTCGCCAACCTCGACGCCTTCTTCTACGACTACAAGGACTACCAGGTCTCGCAGATCCGCGACCGCACCGCGGTGAACGAGAACTTCAATGCGCGGGTCTGGGGGATGGAGCTCGAAAGCCTGTTTTCGCCATCCCACAACCTGCGGCTCAACGGCAGCATCGGCTGGCTGGACACCTCCATCGGAGACGGCGAGCAGTCGATCGACATCATGAACCGCAACCAGGGCAATACCGACTTCACGCTGGTGCGCTCGTGGGTTCAGTTGCCGTCGAACTGCGTCGTGCCGACCCCGGTGGCGGAGAACTGGGCGCAGCATAACGGCGCGGGCTCCCAGTACTGGGGAATGTGCGGCGGCACCGGCACCGTGCTGGACTACTTCAACTTCCTGACCTCGATCATCTCCGGCGCGGCCATCGTCGACCCCGCCACCGGCACCCTCTACGATCCGGCCTACTACAACGGCCAGAACGGCACGGTGAACATCCACGGCGGCGCCGGCATCGCCGCCGACCTGTCGGGCAAGGAGCTGCCCAACGCGCCGCACTGGACGGTGACGCTCGGCGCCCAGTACTCCATGGATATCGCCGACGGCTGGCGGGCGACGATCCGCGGCGACGGCTACTGGCAGTCGCAGTCCTGGGCGCGGGTCTACAACGCCGTCAACGACAAGCTGCACGGCTGGTACAACGCCAACCTGTCGCTCTGGGTCGAGAACGAAGACGGGCTGAAGATCGAGATCTACGCCAAGAACATCCTCGACAAGACGCCGATCACCGACGCCTTCATCAACTCCGACGACACCGCGCTGACGACCAACGTCTTCGTGCTCGACCCGCGGCTGATCGGGCTGTCGATCCGCAAGGAGTTCTGACCCCCGTTTCGGTCCCCTTCGAAATCGGGAACGAACCGAGGCGGCCGGCTCGACCCCGGCCGCCTCAACTTTTTTCGCCAGCCCGCCTAGGGCGCCGCGCGGTTTTGGTCTCTACTCGAAGGAGGGGAGCCTGCGCGCGTAATGGCTGCACCACCGAACAGACCGCTCGGCAGTCCGTCCGCCCACGCCATCGGGCCCGAAGACCTGCGCGCCTGGATGGTGCAGTACGGGCCGGCGCTGCGCCGCTATTTCATGAAGAAGGTCAGCGCCGCCGAGGCCGAGGACCTGGTGCAGGACGTCTTCCTCTCCGTGCAGGCGCGCGGCGCCGGGGCCGAGATCGAGAACATCGAGGGCTACCTGTTCCGCGCGGCGGCCAATGTGCTGGTCCGCCGCCGCCAGCGCCGCACCTGGGACTGGGACCGCCACGCCGCGCTGGACGAGGCGCCGGAGCCCTCCGACGAGCTGTCGCCCGAGCGGGTGCTGATGGGCAAGGAGGCGGTCGACCGGCTCGCCCACGCGCTCGCCGACCTGCCGCCGCGCACCGCCGAGGCCTTCTTCCTGCACCGCTTCGAGGACATGACCTATGAGGCCATCGCCCGGCGGATGGGCGTGTCGGTCAAGGCGGTGGAGGACCTGATGCGCCGCGCGCTGCGCCGCCTGTCCGACCGGCTGGAGGCCGAGGCATGAGCGCGCCTTCGCCCGATATGCAGGACGTGCGCGACATCGCCGCCGGCTGGTTCGCGCGGCGCCGCTCGGGCGCGTTCACCGGCCGCGACCAGGCCGAGCTCGACGCCTGGCTCGACGCCGACCCCGAGCACGTGGAGGCCTACGCCGCCATCGAACGCGCCTGGGGCGGGGCCGCGGCCGTGCGCGGCGACCCGCGGGTCATGGCGCGCCGCCAGGCGCTGCTGAAGGCGCGGGGGCGCCGGGCGTTCATGCTGCGGGCGCTGGCGGCCTCTCTGGCCGTCGCGGTGCTGGGCGGCGGGGTGGCGGGCGTGCAGGTGCTGACAGGGCCCAAGCCCTTGGCGACCCAGGCGTTCCGCACCGCCGTGGGCCAGCGCGCGACGGTGACCCTGCCGGACGGCTCGGTGGTGACGCTGAACACCGACACCGTGGTGCGCACCCGCGCCGACCACGACCGGCGGCTCGTCTATCTCGACAAGGGCCAGGCCTTCTTCAAGGTCGCGCACGACCGGCGCCATCCCTTCGTGGTGGCCGCGGCCGGGCGGACGGTGACGGCGCTCGGCACGGCCTTTGACGTGCGCGTCGACCGCGGCGCGCTGCGCGTGGTGCTGGTCGAGGGCAAGGTGCGGGTGGAAACGCCCGTGGCGCCGCCCGCGCCCGCTCCGGCGC
>CAMLKO010000004.1 GCA_946480495.1 uncultured Caulobacteraceae bacterium | reverse complement strand
ACTACATCAAGGGCGTGCTGTCGGACGCGCGCATCGCCAGGGGCCGCGCCTACGACCAGAGCCTCCCCTATCTTCCCGCCATGGAGCAGCGCTACGGCGTGCCGCGCGAGATCGTGCTCGGCGTCTGGGCCATGGAGTCCGCGTTCGGCGAGCTGCAGGGCGACATGGACGTGGTCCGCTCGCTGGCCACCCTGGCCTGGACCGGCCGCCGCCGCGACTGGGCGGAAGGCGAGCTCACCGCCGCGCTTCGGATGATCGGTTCCGGCGAGGCCGTTCGCGGCCAGATGAAGGGATCTTGGGCCGGCGCGATGGGCCAGACCCAGTTCATGCCGAGCGTCTTCCTGACCACCGCGGTCGATGGCGACGGCGATGGGCGGCGCGACATCTGGGGCTCGACCCAGGACGCGCTCTTCTCGACCGCCAACTATCTGGCCAAGGCCGGCTGGACGCCCGGCCAGGACTGGGCGCGCGAAGTGATCCTGCCGTCCGGCTTCGACTATTCCGTCGCCGAGGGCCAGAAGTCCCCGCCGTCGTGGTGGGAAAGCTTGGGCGTGAAGCGGGCCGACGGGCGCGCCTGGAATGCGGCCGACCAGGCGCCGGCGCAGCTGCTCCTGCCGTCGGGCGCGGGCGGGCCGGCGTTCCTCGCGCTGCCCAACCACTTCGCGATCCGCAAGTACAACAACTCGACCAGCTACGCGCTGGGCGTAGGGCTGTTGGCCGACGCCTTCGCGGGCAAGCCGGGGCTGGTCAGGCCATGGCCCTACGAGCCCGCGCTGTCGCTCAGCGACCGGATGCTGGCCCAGAAGGCGCTGGCCCGGCTGGGCTTCGATCCGGGCCCGGCCGACGGCATCATCGGCGCCAACACCCGCGCCCAGCTTCGCCTGTGGCAGAAGTCGCGTGGGCTGACCGCCGACGGCTATCTCTCGCTCGGCAACATCCAGCAGCTGGCGCGCGAAGCCGGGCTGTCGACCTAGAAGCCGCCCTCGTCGCTGCGCTCGAGCATCGAGGTCGTGGCGTCCTCGTCGCTCGCCGCCCGCTCGCCCGCATCGCTGAGGATCCGGTTCTTCAGGGCATAGACGAACAGCCCCGCCAGGATCGCCGTGTTCAACAGGAAGGGCGCGGGGTGGACGGCCTCGTAGAGCCAGACGAACAAGGGGGCGACGATGACGTTCAGCCCGTTCAAGGCCCCGATCGCGCCGGCCGCGGCCGCCTGCTCGTGCATCTCCACCGACAGCGAGGCGCCGGCCGTGAAGCCCGGGCGGGCGAAGCCGTACCCCAGGCTGGAGACCGCAAAGCCGATCACCACCGTCCAGTAGTCGGGCGCCAGCGCCACCAGCAGGTTCGCGACCGCCGCCAGGGCCACGCCCCAGCGGATCAGGTCGCGCGGACCCATCCTGAACATCCGGATCAGCCCCCATTGGGCCAGCAGGCCCGCCACCGCGCCGGCCATCATGGCCACGGCGGTAAAGCCCTGCGCCTCCAGCGGCGGGACCTTCAGCTTGTCGATGATCAGGAAGCCCAGCGTCTGGGTCTGCACCGTCTGGCAGGTGGCGACCAGGAAACCGTAGAGGAGGAAGGGCGCCAGCCGGGGATCGCGCCACAAGGCGAGCCCCCGGCCCTTCTCCGCCTTCGGCCGCTCGCGCGCGGCGGGCCTGACGTCATCGGGCAACAGGCGAATGGTCAGGATCAGCACCACCGTGGCCATCACCGAGAAGGCGTAAAGCGGCCCGGCCAGCGTCACGAACGGCAGCACGAACAGCGGCGCGACGGCGGGCCCGATCACGGTGCCAAGGCCAAAGGCGCTGGCCAGCAGGGCCATGGAGCCGGTGCGCTCGGTGCGGGTGGTCCGCTCGGCCACGTAGGCCTGGCTGGCCGGGTTCGAGGCCGAGCCGATCAGGCCGAAGATCGCCCGTGCGAACAGGAACATGACGAAGATCGCCATCGGTGCGGCGAGCTTCGCCAGCCCCGCGCTCACCACGAAACCGCACAGCAGCATCGAGACGGCGAAGCCGGCCAGCCCCATCATGATCATCGGCTTGCGGCCGCGTACGTCCGACTGGCGCGCCCAGAACGGCGAGCCGATGGCCCACAGCAGCGCCGACAGCGAGAAGATCGCGGCCACCATCGGGTCGGGAATGCCGATCTGGCGCCCGATGGCCGGCAGCACCGACAACAGGCCCGTATTGCCGATCGCGACCACGATCGAGACGGCGAACAGCAGGCCGAAAGAGGTTCGGCTCAGGCGGGATGCGGCGGCGTCGTCGGACATGGCGCGCAGCAGTTACGCCTGCAACAGAGTCGCCGCAACGGGCCACAAACGATCACGCCGCGGTGAAAATGTGATCACGCCGCCGTGAACTCTTTGCTTGCGCTTCGATGGAATGGCTGCATATTCCCGTGCAGCGGTCGGGGATTCCCGGGCGCGCACTCCATCCTCACAGGGGACCAGGGATCATGATCCGTAAGCTGCTCATCGCTGGCGTTGCTATCGCCGCTCTGTCCGTCGCCGCCTGCGGCAAGAAGGCTGAAGAAAACGCGGCCGCCGACAACGCGACCGCCGCCAACGCCATGGCTGCCGACACGAACGCGACCGCCGCCAACGCGACTGCCGCCAACGCGACCGCCGCCAACACCACGGCTGCCGACGCCGCCGCGGACGCCACGGCGACCGCTCCGGCGACCAACGCTCAATAAGCGTTCGGTTTCCAACAGTTTAGGAAGGGCCGTCCCTCGGGGCGGCCCTTCTGCTTTATAGGTGACGCCATGACCGGCGCGCCCCATGACCGATCCGCCTCTCCGCTGGAGTGGGACGAGAACGGCCTGCCGAGATCGAGCCTCTACGGCGACGTCTACTTCTCCTCCGACGACGGCCTGGCCGAGAGCCGGGCGGTGTTTCTCGAAGGCTGCGGCCTGCCGGGGCGCTGGGCCGGCCGCCAGCGGTTCACCGTTGGGGAGCTGGGCTTTGGCACGGGCCTCAACGTCGCGGCCCTGCTGGACCTTTGGCGCCGCACGGCCGATCCGGGCGCCCAGCTGCACATCTTCTCCATCGAAGCCCACCCGCTCACGCGTCCCGACGCCGAACGCGCGCTGGCCCGTTGGCCGGAAATCGCCGAGGCCGCCCAGGCGCTGACCGCCCGCTGGCCGGGGCGGGCGCGAGGCTTTCATCGGATCGACCTTCCCGACTTTCACGCCACGCTCGACCTCGCGGTGATGGACGCAACCGAAGCGCTCGCCGTCTGGGAGGGGCGGGCCGACGCCTGGTTCCTCGACGGCTTCGCGCCGGCCCTGAACCCCGGCATGTGGACGGAAGACCTGCTGGCCCTCGTCGCCCGCCGCTCTGCTTCCGGCGCGGGCGCTGCGACCTTCACGGTGGCCGGTTCGGTGCGGCGCGGCCTCCAGGCGGCGGGTTTCGAGGTCGACAAACGTCCGGGTTTCGGCCGCAAGCGCGAACGGCTGGAAGCAAGCCTCCCCGGCACGGCCGAGGCGGCGGCGAACCCCGGCAAGATCGCCATTATCGGCGCGGGGATTGCGGGCGCCTCGCTGGCGCGCGCTTTCCGGGCGCTGGGCGCGAGCCCGATGGTGTTCGACGCGGGCGAGGGCGCCTCGCGCAATCCCGCGGCGCTGGTGACGCCCAGGCTGGATGCGGGCCTGGGCCCTTCCGCCCGGCTCTATGCGGAGACCTTTCGCCGGGCGACCGCCCTCTATCGCGAGCTTCCCGACGCGCTGATCGCCACGGGCGCCCGCCAGCTCGAAACCGGCCCTCGCGACGCCGCGCGGTTCGCCGCCATCGCGGCAAGCGACCTCTTCGAAGCCGGGTCGATGACGGCCGAACCGGGCTCGCTCGTGATGGAAGCGGCCCTGACCGTCGAGCCTGCCCGCATTCTCGACGCCTGGGCGCCGGACCGGATCGCCCGCCGCATCGACGCGATTGAGCGGGTGGATGGCGGCTGGCTGCTGCGATCGGGCGGCGAGACCTTCGAGGCCGACGTCGTCTGCCTGGCCGCGGGTCATGCCTGTGCGGCGCTCGCGCCCGGACTGCCGCTCCAGCCGATCCGGGGTCAGGCGAGCTGGGCCGACGGCTTGAGCACGGAAGCCTCGGCGTTCGGCGGCTACGCCATCCCCATGCGCGGCGGCCTCCTGTTCGGCGCCACCCATGACCGCGACGACGATGCGACCGATGTCAGGCCACAGGACAACGCGCGCAACCTCGCGCTGCTGGCCAGGGGATTGCCCGATCTCGCCGATCGCCTCGCCTCGGCCCCGCTTGCGGCGAGAGCCTCCACACGCGCCGCCACGCCGGACAAGCTGCCGCTGGCGGGCGAGGTGGGCGAGGGCCTCTACGTCCTCTCCGGCCTCGGCTCGCGCGGCTTTTGCACCGCCCCCTTGCTCGCCGAGCATCTCGCGGCCAAGGTAGTTGGCGCGCCATCGCCGCTGGCCCGTGACCTTGCGGCCCTGATTGAGCCGGGACGTTTCGCCGCGCGCGCCAGGCGCAAGGCGCGACAATCGGCGACTTCGCCTTAACCGGTAGTGCTGTTTACGGTCCTGTTGTCAGCCGGGCTTGCCCCCGGCGCGAGGTTGGAGAGACCAGGGGTGGACGGGAGCGTCGAGCTGACACAGGCCTTTCGGCCCGAACAGTTCTTCCATGGGAGGACTCGCGGCTGGGGCTTTGTGCGCTCGCTGGACGGCCGCCGGCGGCGCTGCGAAATCGTCACCGAAGGCAGCCTCGACGAGACCTATCAGGCCCTGCACTTCGACGAGATCTTCACCTACGACGACGGCCAGGTGGACGAGTGGCGCTGGGCGATGACGCGCCAGCGCGACGGCCGCTACGTCGCCGCCGAAGCCATGGCGGGCGCGGGCATCCTGGGGCGTCATGAGAAGGGCGACTACGTGCTGACCTTCGCGCGTCCGATGCGGCCGGAGGGCGGTTTTCCCACGCCGCGCTACCACACGCGCTTCACGCTGGTGAATCCGCGCGTGGCGCTCAAGTACAGCCGCGTGTCAGTGCTGGGCCTGCCGGTCGGCGTGCTGACGGCCTTCCACGAACGGATCGACTAGCCGACCCGCGTCCAGTGCTGGGTCCGGCAGATCGGCCCCAGGCATCCCTTCACCTCCAGCGCGTTCGGGGCGGTCAGCCTGACCTTGCCCGAACGGCCGGTGTCGCCGGTCTTCGGGTCATAGATCTTGCCGCCCTTCCACTCGCTTGGACCGCCGCGGTAGCCGGCGAAGAGGACGAGCCCCTTCACCTTGCGGCCGCGTTCTGAGGCGTTCTTGTTGTAGTAGTCGGTCTGCTCGGGATTGGCGCGGATCTGGTCGGCGTCGACCAGCTTGCCGCACAGCGCGTCCCCGCACTGATAGATCTGCACCCGCCCATGGTCGGATTCCGTGGCCCAGAGACCGGTGACGTCGGCCGCCATGGCCGTCGAGGCGGTGAACAGGGCCGAAGCGGCGAAGAGAGCGGGCAGCAGTTTCATGCGGGAACTCCAGCAAGCGGGGGACGAACGATGGTCTTTTCGGCCCTGGCGAGCAGGGCGCGGTCGTCTTCCTCCCACGGGTGGAAGCCGGGCCGATAGTAACTGAAGTAGCTTTTCAGCACCTTGCGCAGCAGGCCGGGCTCGACGAACAGGTAGCGCGCCAGGCGCCGCCAGCTCTTGCCGTTGTCGATGCCGTCCTGGCGGAACAGGTCCTTGGTGTTGGCGGTCGCCGCGTAGATGAACAGGATGGTCGCCGCGGCCATCACCACCGAGCGCAGCGCCCAGCGGCCGATGCCCGGCCACTTCTTCAGCACGGCCATATAGGTGTCGTAGGCGACGGCCTTGTGCTCGATCTCCTCCATGGCGTGCCATTCCCACATCTGGCGCGCCTCTTCGGGGGCGTCGCGCAGGTGGCGCGGGTCGGCGAGCAGGGCGTGGGCCATCATGGCGGTGAAGTGCTCGAGCGCGGCGGTGCCGGCCAGCTGCATGATCGGGCGCTTGGTGCGCGCCCAGCCGAGCAGGCGGGCGGCGCGGTTTTCCAGCTTCTTGATGTCGTAGCCGGCGTCGGTCGCCATCTTGTTGAAGACGACGTGCTCACGGGTGTGCATGGCCTCCTGGTAGAGGAAGTCGGCCACCTGTTCCTTGAGCTTGCCGTCGGTGCGGTCGCGGAAGTGCTTCACGGAATCCATGAAGAACCGCTCGCCGAGCGGGAAGAGCGCCGACAGGGCGTTGTAGAAGGCCGTCGGCACGGGATCGTTTTCCAGCCACCAGCGCGGGTGGGGCTCATTGCGCGCGAACTGATAGTCGCGCCGCTGGATCGCCAGCTCCTGGGGGGTTTTGGTCTTGAGAGTCACGGGGAGGATCCTTCAAAAAGGACGGTGTACCTACTGACATGAATGTAAACTGAACGTGAAACACACAGAGGCCGCAGACACACACGGGAGTTGATGGGGGCTCACGGCGCCGAGGAAGTCGCCATGGCCAGGGTTGATGCGGAAAACGAGTTTCGCCTGAAGTTGCGGCGGATTGGCGCTGAAGGGGTGCAGAACGTGCTGTTCCTTGACTCCGTTATCGTTTTCCGCGCGAAAGTGACGTCGCCAGAGCGCTCGAGCTTGGCGCCAGCCGCTGGCGGACCATTGAAGACCGTGCCATCGGCTGATGGTTAGATAGCAAGACTTACACCGATGTCAATACGCAAGCCGCCCGCGCCCGCAAAAAGGCGCAAGCGCAGCCCCGAAGAGGCCAAGCAGGAGGCGCTGACGGCTGCGCGCGAACTGCTGCTGACCGGCGGTCCGAAGGCGCTGACGCTTTCCAACGTCGGCAAGGCGGTGGGCATGACCCACGCCAACGTCATCCACCACTTCGGCTCGGCCGCCGAGCTGCAGTCGGCCCTGATGGGCTCGATGGTGGCCGACCTGGCCAACTCCATTCAGGACGCCGTCGTCCACGTCCGTTCCGACGAGGCCGCGCCCCGCCAGTTGGTCGACATCGTCTTCGACGCTTTCGAAAAGGGCGGCGCCGGCATGCTGGCCGCCTGGATGGCGCTGTCCCAGGAAGTCTCGCACCTGGAGCCCGTCGCCGACTCGGTCCGCACGCTGGTGCGCGCCATCGAGGAACGGGCAGGGGCGATGGACGAGGTCGGCCACCGACGGGTGACCTCGGCCGTTCTGCTGATCGCGCTGTGCGGCTTCGGGGACTCGGTGATCGGACCGCAGCTGCGCGACATGCTTGGCCGCGATGCGGAAGCGACGCGGCGCCTCACGGCACGGCTGCTGCCGGCCTTCTTTGCAGGCGAAGACTAGACCCTAGAAGAAGGTGGGAAGCATCCGCGCGGCCATGCGGCGCACGGATTCCCGGTCGCGCCCCAGCATGTCGCAAAGCGCCTGGCCGATGATGGAATCGCCGAAGGCGCAGAGGGTGATGAACAGCAGGGCCGAGGGAATGTGCCGGGGCGACTCGGCTCCCTCGGCTGTGACCTTTTCGGTGATGGCGTCGACCAGGTGGGCCACTGCGTCTCGCACGGCGTCCAGCTGCGCCAGGTCGTGGGACAGGCCGATCCACGCCGCCAGGTGTCCGGCGCCGCCGCCGTCGAAGGCCTCGAAGACGGTGTCGACCAGCTCGCGCGGACCGCTGTCTTCCGTCCGCACCTTCACCACGGCTTCTTCCAGCGCCTTGGTGAGGTCGCGCACCATGGCGCCCATCAGCGCCGACTGAAGGCCCGCGGCCGAGCCGAAGTGGTGGATCAGGTTGCCGTGCGACATGCCAAGGTCGTCGGCGACGGCCTTCAGCGTCACTCCGTCGGGGCCGCTTTCAAGCAGCAGGCGCTTGGCCGAAGCGAGGGCTTCCTCCTTGGCCTCCTCCGGCAAGCGCCGGCGCCTGTGGCGTGCCGGCCCGGACTCGGTCGTAATCGACATGAATGTAAGTCCCCCCTCGGCCGAAGATGGCCCGGAGTGGTGACAAATGCAATCATTCGGATGGGCGGAATCTTCCCCAAGTGGCGGTAGTGGGCGGGTTCGTCGCACCCCCCGTCAGGCGAAGCTCCAAGCGCCGGATTCTCCTCGCAAATCGGCTTCCGCGCCAACGTCGTAAACGCCCATTTAACCCTGTCCGTTCAACATATCGCAACGCGGTAGTCGGACTGTCGGCGAACTGTGAGGGGGATTGTCCCCGTAAAGTTTCGCCTCCAGCCCAGGGGTCATGTCATGCGTGTTGGCACCATCGTCAGTCTAGGCGCTTCGGCCGTTCTCGGTCTTGGAGCCCTGGTCGTCGCCAAGGTCTGGCTGCCATCGAGCGGCAAGCACGAAAAGGCTGTTGAGACGGTTTCGATCGTCGCCGCCGCCAAGCCGTTGGCCTTCGGTACAAGGCTCGACGAGAAGAGCCTGGTCGTCCTCCACCTGCCGGCCGACGCCGCGCCGGTGGGCGCCTACCGTACGATCAAGGAAGTCATTCAGGCGGACGCCGGCGGCGCTCCGGTTGTCCTCGTCCCCATCGCCGCGCGCGAGCCGCTGCTGCCGTCCAAGCTCAGCGGCGCCGGCGCCCGGGCCTCGGTCGCGGCGATGATCTCGCCCGGCAAACGGGCCTACACCATCCTCGTCACCGACGATCGCGGCGGCGGCGGCCACGTCCTGCCCAACGACCGGGTCGACGTGGTGCTGACGCGCCAGATCCCCGGCTCGGACCAGAACGTCCAGTCGGACGTGGTGCTGCAGGACGTGCGCGTGCTCGGCGTGAACATGAACGCCGACCCGCAATCGGTCGAGAAAGCCTCGCCGCACACCGCCACGCTTGAGGTGACGGTCGACGACGCCGCCAAGCTCGCCCTGGCCGCCAAGGTCGGCGAGCTGTCGCTGGCGCTGCGCCGCACCGGCGCGGCCGAACTCACGCCGGTCCGCGTGCTGAAGGTCAGCGATCTGGGCCCGTTCAGCGTCGGCTCGGTGCAGAACTCGACGGCCGGCTATCAGCCCAGCGCCGTCCCGCCGCCCCCGGCCCCGCCGAGCGGCGGCGCGGTCCGGAAGGCCCGCTCAACCGGCGGCCTGATTGTCGTCAACGGCGACGAGCGTTCGTCCGCCATTTCGGGAGCCGGCGCATGAGCCGACTGACAGCAGCCCTCCTGGCCGCATGCACGCTGGGCCTATCCCAGGCCCCCGCGCATGCGCAGGTGTTCTCGGACGATCTTGCGCCCACCCGCGCGATTTCGGTTCCGAAGGACAAGTCGATGGCGTTCCGGCTCTCGCCGGCCGCCGCCGAGGTGGTCGTCGCCGAACCCAAGATCGCGCAGATCGTCGCCAACAATAACAACAGCGTCTATGTGCGCGGCGAGGACATGGGCTCGACCAACATCCTCGTCTACGACAAGAACCACCGCCTGCTCGAAGTGATCGACGTCAACGTCGGCTTCGACGCTGCAGCCGCCCAGGCCGCGATCAACCGCGAACTGCCCAAGGACCACATCGTCGTGACGGGGCTTGGCACGGGCCTGCTGCTGAGCGGCGAGGTGCCCGGCGTCAGCGACGCGGTCCGCGCCCAGGCGATCGCCGAACGCTATGCGCCCAAGCAGGTGACCTCGGAACTCGTCATCGCCGCCTCGCAGCAGATCATGCTGGAGGTCCGCATCCTGGAAGCCAATCGGCTGGCGATGAAGGAATTCGGGATCAACCTCAGCATCGACGGCAACAAGGGCGCGCTGTTGACCAACGGACACGTCCCCGTGCCCCCGGATGACGGCAGCATCGCCAGCGGCCTTTATGACAAGGCTCAGCCGTTCGGCCGGCTTGGCATTAGCACCAACATCGGCCTCACGCGCATCGACCTCCTGCTGGACGCGATGGAGGACAAGGGCCTTGTGCGCACGCTGGCGCGGCCGAACCTCGCCGCCATCTCCGGCGAGGAGGCCAGCTTCCTGGCGGGCGGCGAGTTCCCCTACAAGGTCACCACCGGCCTTGGCACGGAGTCGATCGAGTTCAAGCCGTTCGGCGTGCAGCTGAAGTTCACGCCCATCGTCGAGGCCAACGGCCAGATCCGGCTGAAGGTCGCCCCTGAGGTCAGCGCGCTCGACCTCAACACCGGGATCGATGTGCCCGGCCTGACCGTGCGCCGGACCTCGACCACGGTCGAGCTGCGCGACGGCGAGACCTTCGCCATCGCCGGCCTGTTCCAGCAGGACTACGTCAACAACGCCAAGCAGGTGCCCGGTCTTGGCGACATTCCGGTGCTCGGCGCCCTCTTCAAGTCGTCGCGCTGGCAACGCAAGGAGACCGAACTGGTGGTGCTCGTCACCCCCAGGCTGGTGACCTCGCCGGAAAGCCTTGGGATGTCGCCCGATCCGTTGAGGGTCGCCAACGAGCCCTCGGCGATCGACCTGATCCTGCAGAACAAAACCTTCGACCAGCCTATAAAGGCTCCGATCGAAGGACCGACCGGGAGCCTTCGCGGCCCGGTTCAGTAACCGCTTCGTGCATTTGAGAGTAACTGATGGGTATCACGACCTTTGCTGGGCGACGCGTTCTCGCGATCGGTGACGGCTTGTCCGACATCGCGCGCGAGGCGCTGTCCGGCTGCCAGCTGGAGGTCGCGGGCCCTGAACGTCTTCAGGGCCGCTGGACTTTTGGGGACGTCCCCGACCTGGTCCTGATCGACGCCGACTGCGCGTCGACCGAGGTTCTGGTCGCCGCGATCGACACCCTGTCTCGCGCCCCCGGCAATCCAGCCGCCATTCTCGCGGGCGCCAAGCTTCCGGCCGGTCTGGTGCGCGCGCTGCTCCGCCTGCCGCGCTCGGACGTGCTCGAGGCGCCGTTCGCGCCGGTCGACCTCGCGCTGGCCGCCGCCTCCCTGATGACGCCCGAGCCCGCCGCACAAACGGCTGCGACAAATTCGCGCTGCTGGACCATCATGGGCGCGGTCGGCGGCGCGGGCGCCACGACCATCGCCATCGAGATGGCCTGCGCCCTGGCCCAGCGTCAGCGCCAACCAAAACGCGTGGCGCTGGTCGACCTCAACATCGCCGACGGGGCCGCCGCCGCCTACCTCGGCGCGACCTCGAACATGCTGCTGTCGCGCGCCTCGGCGGCGCCCGACCGGATCGACTCGGCGCTGCTCGACGTCTTCTCGGCGCCGGCGTCCGGCAATTTCGACCTGCTGGCCTCGGCGCGCGACCCGCATGCCTTTGAAAACACTGCGCCCGAGGCGGTGATCCGCCTGCTGGAGGTCGCCTGCGGCGTCTATGATTTCGTCATCGTCGACGCGCCCCGGCACCGCCATTCCTGGACGCTGGACGTGCTCTCCGGCTCCGACGAGATCGTGCTGGTCTCCGAATTGACGGTGCCCGCCCTGCTGGCGGCGCGCTCGCTGGCCACGGAAATCGAGGCCGAAGTCAACGGCGGCCCGCCGCCCCGGATGGTCCTGAACCGCCTCGCCAAGCGCGTCCTGGGGCCATCGCCCTCCATCGGCGAGGCCGAAAAGGCGCTCGGCCGCAAGACCGAGGGCGCTGTGACCTCCGACTGGGAAGCGGCCGCGGCATCGGTGAATCTGGGCGGTCCGATCAGTCAACACCGTCCGAAGTCACGGATCGTCAAGGACGTGAGCGATATCGTGGACGCCATGCTGAAGAATCCCAGCCGTGACGACGCGAATTCGAGAGCCGCCTGATGAGCCGATTTTCCCTACGCAAGTCCCCCCAGGCCGAACCGGCGCCCGCGCTGGCGGCCGTTCCTGCGCCGGCCGCCGCCACCGGCGAGCGGCCCGTCTTCCATCCGCCGCAGATGGACGCGCCGTCGGTGAAGCCCGTCGGGGGCGCTACCGACGACATGCTCGACATGCGGCTGAAGCTGCACGCCAAGCTCATCGACGAGCTCGACCTGTCCAAGCTGGAAAAGCTGGACGAGGCCGAGATGCGCCGCCAGGTCCGCAACCTCGTCTCCGACTTCGTGCGCGTGGAGCGGATGGCGCTCAACGCCAACGAAGTCGACCGCCTGGGCGAGGAAGTCTTCGACGAGATGGTGGGGCTGGGCCCCCTCGAGCCGCTGCTGAAGGATGAGTCGATCAACGACATCCTGATCAACGGCCCCTTCCAGGTTTACGTGGAACGGCGCGGCGAGCTGGAGCTGACCCCGGTCCGCTTCTACGACAACAACCACCTGCTGCGGATCGTCAACCGCATCGTGGCCGGCGTCGGACGCCGGATCGACGAGAGCTCGCCGATGGTGGACGCCCGCCTCGCCGACGGCAGCCGGGTGAACGCCGCCATCTTCCCGATCGCCATCGACGGCGCGGCGGTCTCGATCCGGAAGTTCTCCAAGAAGCCGCTGAGCTTCCAGCGGCTGGTGGAGGTCGGCGCCATGCCGGCCTGCGTGGCCGAGTTCCTGTGGGGCGCGGTGCGTGCGCGGGTCTCGACGGTGATCTCGGGCGGCACCGGCTCGGGTAAGACCACCCTGCTCAACGCCTGCTCGGCCGCCATTTCCGAAGGCGAGCGCCTGATCACCATCGAAGACGCCGCCGAACTGCAGCTGCAGCAGCCGCACGTGGTGCGCATGGAAACCCGCCCGCCGAACATCGAAGGCAAGGGCGAGATCCGCCAGCGGGAACTGGTCAAGAACGCCCTGCGGATGCGTCCTGACCGGGTGATCCTGGGGGAAGTCCGGGGCGAGGAAGCCTTCGACATGCTTCAGGCCATGAACACCGGCCACGAAGGCTCCATGGCCACCATCCACGCCAACAACCCGCGCGAGGCCGTCACACGCCTTGAGCAGATGGTCGCGATGGGCGGCATCAAGATCAGTCCCGAAGCGGTGCGCGGCCAGATCGCCTCGGCCGTCGGCATGGTCGTCCAGGCTTCCCGCCTGTCGGACGGCAAGCGCAAGGTGGTCAGCGTCACCGAGATCACCGGCATGGAAGGCAACGTCGTCCAGATGCAGGAAATCTTCGCCTTCCACCGCACCGGAACGGGCGCGGACGGCACGGTGGAGGGTGAGTTCCGCGCCAGCGGCCTGCGTCCCAGGTGCATCGACGAGATGCTGCGCCGGGGCATCCCCTACGACACCAACAACTTCGATCCCAGCAAGGTGCTGTGATGGACAACGTCCCTCGCCTTATCGTCCTGATCCTGATCTTCGCCGCGGCCTTCACCCTGGTGCAGGCCTCGTCCGGCCTGATGACCCGCGCCGGCGCCCGGCGGAAGGTCAACAAGCGCCTGGCGGTGGCGGACAAGACGAGCTCACTGGCCGAACTGGTGGTCGAGCTTCGCAAGCAACGCGGCCTCAACGCCGCGGGCGAGCGCGAAGGCCTTATCTGGTTCACGGACCTGGTGGTCCGTTCGGGCCTGGATTTCAAGCCGCGCCGCTGGGCGCTGATGGCGGCCGGGGGCGCGATCGGCGTCTGGCTCGTCGCCTTCATGCTGACCCACACCTGGTGGATGGGCATTCTGCCCGCCCTGGCGGTCGGCGCAGGCGCGCCGCTGATGGTCCTGAACTTCGCCGCGAACAAGCGCGCCAAGAAGCTGGGCGAGCAGCTGCCCGCCGCACTCGAGATCATCGTGCGCAGCCTGGAAGCCGGTCACCCGGTGCCGACGGCGGTCGCGCTGGTGGGCCGCGAGATGCCCGATCCCATCGGCACCGAGTTCGGCATGGCTGGCGACGAAATCGCCTACGGCTCGACGCTGGAGCAGGCCGTGGCGCGGATCGCAGACCGCTGCCGCCACCCTGACGTGGACCTGTTCGCCGCGACCATCCGGCTGCAGGAGCGCTGCGGCGGCAACCTGACCGGCCTCCTGAAGATGAACGCCCGCGCCGTGCGCGAGCGCCACAAGATGCGCCTGAAGATCAAGGCGGCGGCGTCCGAAGGCCGCGCCTCGGCGATCATCCTGACCTCGGCGCCGTTCGCGGTGCTGATCCTGCTGTCGGTGATGTCGCCGCACTTCTACGGCGACGTGATCGACAAGAGACCTGTCCAGATCGGCCTCGGGATTTTCGGGTTCTGGATGTTCGTCGGCAACATGGTCATGCGCCGCATGATCGACATGAGGATCTGACGTCATGGACGCCTCAACCCTCGAAACAGTCCTCACGGTCACGGCGACCGTCTGCCTGAGCCTGGCCATCGGCGGCGGCGGCTTCGTCGCCCTGCGCGAAGCCAACGCCCGCTCCAAGCGCGAGGAGCGCCTGTCGGGCCAGACCGCCGCCACGCCCGCGACCGCGCCCGACGCCAAGGGCAAGACCGCCGAACGCGCGATGAAGAGCGTCAAGAAGCTCGGCGAGCGCATGGCGCTGCAGGATCCGAGCCAGCTCTCGGTCCTGCGCACCAAGCTGATGCACGCCGGCTACTTCAACAAGGAAGCGGTGACCATCTACCTCGGCACGCGGGCGGTCTGCCTGGGCGCCGCGGTCGTCGCCGGCATCCTTCTGGTGCCCTTCGCCATCGGCGGCAAGCTGGGCTTTGGCGTCGTCATGGCGGTGGCCGCCCTCGCCGTCGCCGGCATGATGGGCCCCGACAAGTTCCTCGAAGGCAAGAAGCGCAAGCTCCAGATGGAATACAACGACGGCTTCCCCGACCTCCTCGACCTGCTGGTCGCCTCGGTCGAGGCGGGCCTGTCGCTCGACGCGGCCGTCAGCCGGGTGGGCGACGAGCTGGTGCGCCGCTATCCGCACCTGGCCGAACAGGTGAACCTGCTGACGCTGGAACTGCGCGCCGGACGCAGCCGCAAGGACTGCTGGCAGGCCTTCGCCGACCGCCTCGGCACCGACGAGTCGCGTCAGCTCGCCACCATGCTGCGCCAGGCCGAAGAGATGGGGACCAGCCTTGGCGAGACCCTGTCGATCTTCTCCGACGACATGCGCGCCAAGCGGATGCTGAAGGCCGAAGAGAAGGCGATGGCGCTGCCGGCCAAGCTGATGGTGCCGCTGATCCTGTTCATCTTTCCATGCCTGCTGGGCGTGCTGATCCTGCCGGCGGCCTTCCGCGTCAGCCAGTCGATGATCGGCGGCCACTAGAACTGTCACGGTCCCGAGGTTGGAAGGTAGGGCGACGCGCCCTATAGGACGACGGCTAGCTTCAGGAACAGCCGTCCGATCGCATGCGCATCCTTCTCGCCACCGACGCCTGGGAACCTCAGGTCAACGGCGTCGTGCGCACGCTCACGCGCACCATCGCCGAGCTCCGGGCCATGGGGCACGAGATCGAGGTCGTCAGCCCCGACCAGTTCCGGACGGTGCCGCTGCCGACCTATTCCGAGATCAGGCTGGCGCTGGGCGCCTACGGGCCCACCAAGGAGAAGTTCAAGTCCTTCGAGCCCGAGGCGATCCACATCGCCACCGAGGGGCCGATAGGGCTGGCCGCCCGGCGCATCTGCCTTGAGTGGAAGCTGCCCTTCACGACCAGCTATCACACGCGTTTCCCGGAATATATTTCCGCCCGCGTGCCGGTGCCGCTGGCGGCGGGCTACGCCTTCATGCGCTGGTTCCACGGCGCCTCGGGCCGGATCATGGTGGCCACGCCCACCATGCGGCGCGAGCTGGAGGACCACGGCTTCCGCAACATCTCCCCCTGGTCGCGGGGCGTGGACCTGGAACTCTTCCGTCCCCGCCAGCCCGGCGAGCCGGACGTCTTCGAAGGCCTGCCGCGTCCCATCTTCGTCAACGTCGGCCGGGTGGCGGTGGAAAAGAACATCGAGGCCTTCGCCAGGCTGCAGCTTCCCGGCACCAAGGTCGTCGTCGGCGACGGCCCCCAGCGCGAAGAGCTGATGAAGAAGTACCCCGAGGTGGTCTTCACCGGCGCCAAGTTCGGGGCGGAGCTGGCGGCCGCCTATGCCTGCGCCGACGTGTTCGTCTTCCCCTCGCTCACCGACACCTTCGGCCTGGTGATCCTGGAGGCGATGGCGACGGGCGCGCCGGTGGCGGGCTTCAACGCCCCGGGGCCCGCCGACATCATCCCGGGCTCGGGCGCGGGCATGCTGGCGCCCGATCAGAAGAACGGCCTGGCCGAAGCCGCCATCGCCTGCCTCGACCTCGACCGCAAGACGGTGCGGGCGTTCGCGGAGCGCTACTCCTGGCGCGCCTGCACCGAGGAGTTCCTGCACAACCTGCAGCCCTATCCGGAACCCGAGAAGACCCGGTTCTGGCGGCGCCTGCGCAGGCTGGGCCGCCTGCGCCGCAAGCCCCGGGCCGCCGCCTAGATCAGCCGCTTGCGGATCGTCTGCGACAGCAGGTCGATGCAGGACACCGCGATCACGATCACCACTGCAATCGCCGCCACCTGCGAGTAGGCGAAGCTGTTGAGCGCGTCGAACAGCACCTGGCCGATGCCGCCCGCGCCGATCAGCCCCAGCACGGTCGCCGAGCGGCTGTTGGACTCGAAGCGGTAGAGGCCAAACGAGGTCCACAGCGGCGCGACCTGCGGAATGACGCCCCAGACGATCTGCTGCAGCCTCCCCGCGCCCGTCGCCCGCACCGCCTCGACCGGCCCCGGATCGACGGCCTCCACCGCTTCCGAGAACAGCTTGCCCAGCACCCCGCCCGTGTTCAGCGCCAGCGCCAAGGCGCCGGCGAACGGTCCCAGGCCCACGGAGACCAGGAACAGCGTGCCGATGACGAGGTCTGGCACGGCGCGCAGCACGTCCATCGTCCAGCGCGCGGGCCGGCGGATCCATCCCGGCGCAATGTTGCGCGAGCCCGCCAGCGCCAGCGGTATGGCGATGACCAGCGCCAGCACCGTGCCCCACAGCGCGATCTCCAGCGTCAGCCACATCTGCGCGGCGTAGAGCTTCCAGTCGCCGAAGTCGGGCCGGAAGAACTGCGCACCGAACTCCTGCATGTTGGCGGAGTTCGAGAACAGCATCGGGAAGCGCCAGATCTCGACCGGGCGGAAACTGGCGATCAGCGCGACGGCGATCCCGCCCCACAGCAACAGGCCAAACAGCCGCTGCGACAGCGGCCGGGCAGGGGGCGTGAGCGGCGCCTCGGCCATGCGCGGATCAGGGATTGGTGATGGGAATACCCGCCTTGCCGGCGAGATCGATGCGCTCCTGGCGGATGGCGGCGAGGGTCCTTTCGGCCTTCGCGATCGCCTTCTTGTCCCCCTTGTTGCGCGCCTGGATCACCTCCTCGGTGGCCTCCATCTCGCGCACGGGCAGGAGGTGGCTGTTGTCGGCCGGCACGAAGCCGCCGATCGACAGCGCGACCAGGTTCTGCCGCTGGCGCTGGCCTTCGGGCGTGTCGCCCT
Source organism: uncultured Caulobacteraceae bacterium (assembly GCA_946480495.1). The sequence goes on along the minus strand of CAMLKO010000004.1, from coordinate 1,320 downwards.
GGCCGTAGGTCAGGAAGAACTGCCGCAGCTTCTCCTTCACCGCCGGATCGAGGTCCTTGCGGTAGATGATCGGGTCCTCGGGGATGGTCGGCGAGACCCAGATCACCTTCACCTGCCGCGCCGCCGTGCCGCCCCGCTGCAGGTCGAGCCGAAGCGAGGTGGTGTTGTTGGTCGCCACGTCCAGCACGCCCTTGGCCACCGAGAACAGGTTGGTCTGGTGGTTGGCCGAGCGGACGGTCTTGAAGCACTTATGCGGGTCGATGTTCTTCGGCGCGAACAGGTAGGTCATCGGCGCCAGCGTGCCCGAGGTCGACTTCGCATCGCCGATCCCGAAGGTCAGCGTGCGGTCGCACTTCAGCACCGCGTCGAGCGTCAACTTGCTGTTTTTATTGACGATCAGAACCGACTGGTAGCCGTCGACGCCCGACGGGTCGGTGGTCCGCGCGAACACCTCGCCGTTCGCCCGCCGCACCGCCTCCAGCCCCGACTGGTTGGAGAACCAGCCCACGTCGGTCTGCTTGAAGCGCATCGCCTCGATCAGCGAGGTGTAGTTGGACTGGTAGTAGGGCCGCACCTTCAGGCCGGTCGCCTTCTCCATGTCCTGCAGCACCGGCGTCCAGTACCGCTGGTTGGTCTGGGTGTTCTCGGCCGAGAGGATGGAGAAGCGGATCACGTTGGGCGCGTTGCCGCGGTCGAGCCCCTGGCCGCAGCCGGCCAGCGCCAGGGCGGCGGCGGCGAATATCAGCGCGCGGCGGATCATCGAGGCTCCCCGAGGGTGTCGGCGAATTCCGGCCCATAGATACCGATCAGCCGCTCGCGGTCGAGCCCCGAAGCTGGACCGTCATAGGCCACCTTGCCCTCCTTCAGCGCCACCACCCGGTCGCAATAGCGCAGCGCCATGTCGACCTGATGAAGCGTGACGATGATGGTCAGCCCGTCGGTGCGGTTCAGTTCGCGCAGGATTTCCATCACCCGCCGCGCCGAGACGGGGTCGAGCGAGGCGACCGGCTCGTCCGCCAGGATGATCTTGGCCTGCTGCACCAGGGCCCGGGCGATCGCGCCCCGCTGCTGCTGCCCGCCCGAGAGGGTGCCCGCCCGCTGTCCGGCGTATTCGGCGACGCCCACCCGCGCCAGCGCCTGCATGGCCGCGGCCTTCGTCTCGGCGGGCCACAGCCCGAGCAGACCCCGCCAGGGGCCTATCCGCCCCAGCGATCCCAGCGCCGCGTTGGTGAAGAGCGTCAGCCGCTCGACCAGGTTGAACTGCTGGAAGATGAAGCCGATGCGGATTCGGGCCTGCCGGATCGCCTCCGTCACCCGCCC
>CAMLKO010000003.1 GCA_946480495.1 uncultured Caulobacteraceae bacterium | reverse complement strand
GCCGGACGGCGGCCATGCCCTTCAGCATCCTGGCCGGCATGTCCTCCTTCAGCACCCGCGGCAGGAGGATCAGGTAGGACTCGAACAGTTTCCTGCTGTCGACCGGCCGGATCGGCGCGACCACCGCGCCCGCCTCTTCCAGCCGCGCGGCGAAGGCCTCGACGACGGCGCGGACCTCGGTGTCGAGGACGAAGGCGGGGTCCTCGATCCACAGGCCGACGCGCAGGCCCTTGAGGCTCTCGCCCGGCGCGGCGGGATCGGGTTCGCGGCCGTCGAGGATGGGGAACAGCAGGCGCAGGTCGCGGGCCGAACGCGCCATCGGGCCGATCGTGTTGAGGTCGCGCTCGACCGTGCCGCCGGGCGCGGGCGGGATGTGGCCGGCCTGCGGGATGCGGCCCCAGGTCGGCTTGTGGGAGAAGACACCGCAGAAGTTGGCGGGCGTACGCAAGCTGCCGCCGATGTCGGAGCCGATCTCCAGCGGGGTGACGCAGGTCGCCAGCGCCGCGGCCGCGCCGCCCGACGAGCCGCCCGGGGTCCGTTCCAGGTCCCACGGGTTGTTCGTCGTTCCGTAGAGGTCGTTGTAGGTCTGCATGTCGCCGGCCATCACCGGCGTGTTGGTCTTGCCCCAGACGACGGCCCCGGCCGCCTTGGCGCGGGCCACCACCGGCGCGTCCTGCACCTCGCGGCCGAGGAAGACGGGCAGACCCGACGAGGCGGGCATTCCGACGACGTCGAAGGTGTCCTTGACCGTCATCGGCAGGCCGCCGAGCGGGCCCACCGCCTCGCCCCGCCCGCGCTGGTCGTCGGCCGAGCGGGCCCGGGCCAGCGCCCGTTCCGGATCGGTGGTGACGACGGCGTTGACCTGGGCCTTCAGCTTCTCGTGGCGGGCCATGGCGGCCTGCAGCAGTTCGACGCTCGAGACCTTGCGCGCGGCCAGCGCTTCCAGCTGGCCCGTCGCGTCGAGGTCGAGGAAGTCGCTAGAGCTCGCCATCTACGTCCCTGAAACCCAGCACGTCCTGCATGTCGTAAAGTCCGGCGGGCTTGCCATTGATCCATTCGGCCGCCATCGCCGCGCCGCGCGCGAAGAGGGCCCGGTCGCGCGCCGAGTGCGAGAAGGTCAGCACCTCCTCCTCCGAGGCGAAGGTCACGCTGTGCTCGCCGACGATGCCGCCCGCGCGCATCACCGAAAAGCCGATGGTCCCCTCGCGCCGCTCGCCGGTGATGCCGTCGCGGGCGCGCTGGCTCATCATGCCAAGCGAGATGCCCCGCCCGCGCGCGGCCGCCTCGCCCAGCATCAGGGCGGTGCCCGAAGGCGCATCGACCTTGTGACGGTGGTGGGCTTCGAAGATCTCGATGTCCCAGGTCTCGGCGTCGAGCCGCGCGGCGGCCTGGGCGACGAGGCCCAGCATGACGTTGAGGCCCAGCGAGAAGTTGCTGGTGCGCACGACGCCCACGCGCTGGGCGGCCTTGGCGATCTCGCTCTGCTGGTCGCCGGTCAGCCCGGTGGCGCCGCTGATCAGCGCCACGCCGCGCTTTGCGCAGAGCTGGGCGTGCTCGATCGAGGCCTCGGGCGTGGTGAAGTCGATGAGGACGTCGGCGGCGCGCAAAGCCTCGTCGCGCGGGATCAGTCCCGGGCCGGTCACGTCGGGGCGGTCGAACCGGGCGACGATCTCGAGATTGGGGCGCGCTTCCACCGCCGAGACCAGCGCCTGGCCCATGCGGCCGAGCGCACCCGCGATGGCGATCTTCACCTTGCGCTGATCGGACCCGAACACGCTCATCTCCAGCCCAGTCGCGGTCCTGCGGCCGCGCTCATGCCTGTTCTAGTCCCTACTTAGGCGGCGCGGGTCAATCCCGGGCGAACAAGCGCCGCCATAAGCACGGTTGTGGGGGACCGGCGCGGTCGCTAGTTTGCCCGCCTTTCCCGGAAGCGCCCAACCCGAGTCCGCCTGCGTAATGACTGACGAGCGACGCACATTCACCGACGAGGAGGCGCTGGCCTTCCACCGCTATCCCACGCCCGGGAAGGTGGCCATCCGCGCCACCAAGCCGATGGCGACCCAGCGGGACCTGAGCCTGGCCTATTCGCCGGGCGTGGCCGTGCCGGTGCTGAAGATCGCCGAGGATCCGGACCTCGCCTACGAGTACACCTCCAAGGGCAACCTGGTGGCGGTGATCACCAACGGCACCGCGATCCTGGGGCTGGGCGACCTGGGCGCGCTGGCGGCCAAGCCGGTGATGGAGGGCAAGGCGGTCCTCTTCAAGCGCTTCGCCGACGTGGATTCAGTGGACGTCGAGATCGTCTCCCGCGATCCCGACGAGATCATCACCGTCGTCAAGAACATCGGCCTGACCTACGGCGGCATCAATCTCGAGGACATCAAGAGCCCCGAGTGCTTCCGCATCGAGACCGAGCTGCAGGAGCTGCTCGACATCCCGGTGTTCCATGACGACCAGCACGGCACCGCGATCATCACCGCGGCCGGCCTGATCAACGCCTGCGAGATCACCGGGCGCGACATCGCCGACGTGAAGGTGGTGCTGAACGGGCCCGGCGCGGCGGGGATCGCGACGCTGGAGCTCATCAAGGCGATGGGCGTGCGCCACGACAACGTCATCGCCGTCGACTCCAAGGGCGTGCTGTGGCGCGGCCGCACCGAGTCCATGAACCAGTGGAAGAGCGCCCACGCCGTCGACACCGACAAGCGCACGCTGGCCGAGGCGCTGGTGGGCGCGGACGTCTTCATCGGCCTGTCGGTGAAGGGCGCGCTGACGCCCGAGATGGTCAAGACCATGGGGCCGACCCCGCTGATCTTCGCCATGGCCAACCCCGATCCTGAGATCACGCCCGAAGAGGCGCTGGCCGTGCGGCCCGACGCCATCGTGGCCACCGGCCGGTCGGACTATCCGAACCAGGTCAACAACGTGCTGGGCTTCCCCTACATCTTCCGCGGCGCGCTCGATGTGCGCGCCCGCCGCGTGAACATGGAGATGAAGATCGCCTGCTCCCGCGCGCTGGCCCAGCTCGCGCGCGAGGACGTGCCCGACGAGGTCGCCGCCGCCTATCACGGCCGGCAGCTGAAGTTCGGGCCCGAGTACATCATCCCCACCCCCTTCGATCCCCGCCTGATCTGGTACGTGCCGCCGTTCGTGGCGCAGGCGGCGATGGACACGGGCGTGGCGCGCCGGCCGATCGAGGACATGACGGCCTATCGGGCCAGCCTGGCGCAGCGGCTCGATCCGACGGCGGCCTTCCTGCAGAAAATCTCCGGCTCGGTAATGAGCAAGGCCAAGAAGCGGATCGTCTTCGCCGAGGGTGAGGAGCCGAGCGTGATCCGCGCGGCCTACGCCTTCCAGACGCAGGGGCTCGGCGAAGCCGTCCTGGTCGGGCGCGAGGAGCTGGTGCATTCCAACATGCGCCTCGTCGGCCTCGACCCGGACGACGTGAAGCTGGAGATCATCAACGCGCGGCTCTCCGACCGTAACCCCGACTACGTCGAGCGGCTGTACGAGCGGGTGCAGCGCGAGGGTTACCTGAAGCGCGACGTCCAGCGGCTGATCAATCAGGACCGCAACTCGTTTGCCGCCTCCATGGTGGCCATGGGCCATGCCGACGGCATGGTCACGGGCGTGACGCGCAGCTTCGACCAGTCGCTGGAGGAGATCCTGCGGGTGATCGATCCGGCGCCGGGCGGGCGGATCATCGGCATGTCGGTCCTGCTGACGCGCGGCCGGACCATCTTCATCGCCGACACCAACGTCACCGAGATGCCGGAGGCCCAGGACGTCGTCGAGATCGCCTGCGAGGCGGCCAGCGCGGTCAAGCGGCTGGGCTTCACCCCGCGCGTGGCCTTCATGAGCTACTCGACCTTCGGCAACCCCATGGGCGAGCGCGCCGAAAAGATGCGTGAGGCGGTCGCCACGCTCGACATGATGGACGTCGACTTCGAGTACGAAGGCGAGATGCCGCCCGAGCTGGCGCTGGAGCCCGAGCGGCGGGGCAACTTCCCGTTCATGCGCCTGACGGGGCCGGCCAACATCCTGATCATGCCGGCCATCCACTCGGCCTCGATCTCCACCAAGCTGGTGCAGTCGCTGGGCAACGCCACCGTGATCGGCCCGATCCTGCTTGGCCTGTCCAAGGCCGTTCAGATCGCGCCGCTGTCGGCCTCGGTCTCGCGCATCCTCAACATGGCGCTGATGGCGGCCTACGAGGAGCCGATCGACGGCTAGAGGATGAAGCCGCCGGTGTCGGTGATGTGGCCGGTCAGCAGCAGCCGGAAGTCGGCCACCGCGTCGCCGTTCACGTCCAGCGTCAGCGTCGTGGTCGAGGACCCGTCGTAAACCAGCACAGCCTGCCCCGCGTGATGGTCGAACGCGCTGACGAAGGCGAAGGCCTGGTCGCCCGCCAGCGCCGTGTTGGCGTCGAGCTGCGACAGGTCGACCTTGTCCACCAGCGGGTCGAAGTCGGTGATCCGGTCCGAGTAGGTGGTCGGGGAATCCGACAGGGCCTGGTAGACGAAGGTGTCGGCCCCGGTCCCGCCGCTCATCACGTCATAGACCGCGCCGCCGTACAGGGTGTCGTCGCCGCCGCCGCCGTAGAGCTTGTCGACGCCGCCGCCGCCGCTCAGGACGTTGTCGCCGCTGTTGCCCCGAAGGATGTTCTTCAGGTCGTTGCCCGTGGCGTCGATGTCGGCCGCGCCGGAAAGCGTCAGGTTCTCGATGTTGGCGCCGAGGGTGAAGCTGACCGTGCTGGTGACCGTGTCCGTGCCCTCGTTGAGGTTTTCGATCACCACGTCGCCGAAGTTGTCGACGATGTAGGAATCGTTGCCGGTCCCGCCGACCAGGGTGTCGGCCCCGGCGGCGCCGTTGAGGGTGTCGGCCCCCGCGCCCCCGGTCAGGGTATTGGCGGCGGCGTTGCCGAGCAGGACGTTATTCAGTGCGTTGCCGGTCCCGTCGACGGCGTCGGTCCCCTTCAGCGTGAGCCGCTCGACGTTGTCCGACAGCGTGAAGCTGACGGTGCTGAGGACGATGTCCTTCGTTCCTTCGCTCAGGTTCTCGACCACCACGTCGCCGATGTTGTCGACGGTGTAGGTGTCATTGTCGGCCCCGCCGCGAAGAGTGTCGGCTCCGCCGCCGCCGTCCAGCCGGTCGGCGCCAGCCGCGCCGGTCAGCACATTGGCCGCGCCGTTGCCGGTGAGGGTGTTGGCCAGGCCGTTGCCGGTCGCGTCGACGACGTCGGTCCCGGTGAGGGTGAGGGTCTCCACGTTGGCCGGCAGGACGAAGCTGATGGAGCTCAGCACCGCATCGCCTCCCTGGCCGGCGCTCTCGTGGACGGTGTCGCCGGCGTTGTCGACGACATAGACGTCGTTGCCCAGGCCGCCGTACAGCGCGTCGGCCCCGGCCTTGCCGTCGAGCTTGTCCTTGCCGTCGTAGCCGTAAAGGGTGTCGTCGCCGGCGCCGCCCAGCAGGGAGTCCGCGCCCGCGGTGCCGTAGATGGTCTGGCCGGTCGGAGGCGGCGGAGGCGCGGCGCTGACGCCGACGAAGCTGTCGGCGGTCACCGTCGAGGCGGTGACGTTGCGCAGCGTCTCGGTGACGCCGGCAGCGAAGGTGACGATGGTGTCCGAGCCCGACTGGACGATGCTCTGGTAGGCGCCGTAGGCGGTGGCGTCGATCTTGTCGGTCCCGACCGTGAAGTCGGTGATCACGTCGGCCCCGCCGCCCGTCGTGACGACGAAGACGTCCGCGCCCGCGCCGCCGGTGAGGGTGTCGGCGCCGCCGTCGCCCTGCAGGTGGTTGGCGACGCTGTTGCCGATGATGGTGTCCGCGCCCGAGCCGCCGATGGCGTTCTCGATGGTCACGCCCTTGGCGATGGCGACGTTGCCGATCAGACCGCCGACGTTGGAGAAGTTGCCCTGGCCGAGGTCGATCTTCTGGTTCGAGGCGTAGCCCGAGAAGTCGAAGGTGTCGGCGCCGCCCGCGTCCCATGCCGCGAAGATCAGCGGGTTGGAGGAAGTGGTGGCCGTGAACCACGGCCGGTCGGTGTTCGAGTGGAAGCCGTAGACGGTGTCCCCGGTCCGCGTCGACATGTTCGCGCCGTACAGCCGCTGCGCCGCGGCGATGTCGTCGAGCATGATGGTGGCGGGATAATAGACCCCGAAGTCGCCGCCGGTGTGGCTCTCCAGGAAGTAGCTCATCACCGTGTACTGCATCGAATCTTCGAAGTACTGGGCGTCGTTGTCGTAGGTGATGGTGACGTTCGGGCCGGCGTTGTAGTCGCCCGGGTGGTCGAGACCGAGCGAGTGGCCGATCTCATGCACCAGCACCAGCTGGCCGTAGCCGTACAGGGTGGGGTTGGCGTTGTAGCTGAGCGAGCTGTTCACCCAGACGTCGCCGTCGAACGACGAATAGGCCGCCGAGCCCGGGTAATAGGTGAAGGCCGCCGCCCCATCCATCCCCGACGAGTAGTTGCCGAACAGGATCGTGGCGCTGTTGGAGTAGGCGCCGCTGCCGCTGTCGCCGCTGCCCGTGCGCACGAAGGTGATGTTGGCCACGTCCGACCAGGCCTGCAGCGCAAGCTCCGTCGCGTGGATCTGGGCCGTGGTGAACCGCGAAAAGCCCGCCGTGTCCTCCGGCATGGTCCCGGGCGCGGAAGAGCGATAGGCGTAGCTGACGCTGACCGACTGGCCCCAGTAGCTGCCCCAGCTGCTTGCGCTGCGGGTAAGCTGCTGGGCGGCCTCGTCGATGGTCAGGGACGGGAGGCCGTTGGGGCCCGTGCCGCCCCGCTGGTTCATGTTCAAATAGGTGTCCGCCATAACGGGGAAACCTCCAGATTACTCAAGGGCTTCTGCAGGTGGCGAGGAACCCTTCCCTGGGCAAGCAGGGCCGACATTCTGCCATCCTACGCGCCTTATGGCCCGCGCGTGGTCAATTTTGGGTTCGCGAGAGGCGAAATAGGGCGAATGGCCGCGCTTCGGCGGCTCGGTTGACAGCGGGCCTTCGCTGGAGAAGCGTCGCGGCTGCGGACAGAGGGTGGGAATGAACAGTCGCTGGTGGTCTTTCGACCGGGAGAGAATGGGGCCGGCGGGGCCCGCCCGCCCGAGCCCCCAGCGGCGGCCGATGTCCGCCCCCAAGGTGATCGTCGTCGGCAACGAGAAGGGCGGCGCCGGCAAGACGACGGTGGCGTCGCTGGTCGCCATCGCCATGGGCTACCAGGGCGCCCGGGTGGCGGTCATCGACCTGGACCTGCGCCAGTCGAGCCTGGGCCGCTTCATGGCCAACCGGCGGCGCTGGCTCGAAAGCGCGGGTGTGGCCGCGCCCACGCCGCAGGAGTTCAAGCTGGCCGACAACACCGACGAGCTGTCCCGCTCGGATCCGGCCAGCATCGTGGACCTGTTCGAGCAGGCGATCACGCTGGCCATGCGCTTCGCCGAGATCGTGGTCATCGACACGCCGGGCGGGGACACGCCCGTCTCCCGCGCCGCCCACCTCCAGGCCGACGTGGTGGTCACGCCGATGAACGACAGCTTCGTGGACTTCGACGTGCTGGGCGTGGTCGACCCCCTCACGCTCGATCTCGTGCGGCCGAGTCACTACTCGCGGATCATCCACGACGCGCGGCGCACGCGGCTCGGCTACGGCCGCGCGCTGGACTGGGTGGTCATGCCCAACCGCCTTGCGCCCACCGAGGCCCGCAACCGCGAGCGGCTGCTGCGGGGCGTGGAGGCCCTGTCGCGGCAGATCGGCTTTCGCATCGGCCCGCCGCTCAGCGAGCGGGTGATCTACCGGGAGCTCTTCCCCTTCGGCCTGACGGTGGCCGACCTCGCCTCCGGCGTGCGGCCGGTCCGGGTCACCGCGCCGCGCCAGGCCGTGAAGCAGGAGATGGACGCCCTGCTGAGCGCCCTGAAGCTCGACGAACTGGCCTTCGCCGCCCAGCCTTTCCGGCCGCCGGCGGGGCTGTGGCCGCGGTGAGCAGCCTTGCCTTGGCGTAACGGCGGCTGCTAATCGGACCTCCCGATAGGCAAGGCCAGGCTGAGCCCATGCCCAAGACGGCCCGCGCGGCGACCGATCTTCCGTTCCTGACGCCCTACCGGCACGGTTTCGTGCGCATCGCCGCAGCCGTGCCCGCCGTCGCGGTCGCCGATCCCGCGGCCAACGCCGAGGCGACGCTGGAGCTGGCGCGCAAGGGGCGCGAGGACGCCGCCGCCCTGGTGGTCTTCCCCGAACTCGGCATCTCCGGCTACGCCATCGACGACCTCTTCCTGCAGACCGCGCTGCTCGATTCCGTCGAGGCGGCGCTTCTCCGCATCGCCGAGGAAAGCCGCGACCTGGCGCCGGTGATCGTGGTCGGCGCGCCCCTGCGCGCGGGCGGACGGCTGTTCAACTGCGCGGTGGCGATCCACCGCGGCGAGATCCTGGGCGCGGTCCCGAAGACCTTCCTGCCCAACTACCGCGAGTTCTACGAGCGCCGCTGGTTCGCAAGCGGGCTCGGGACGACCGGGACCATCGCCATCGCCGGACGCCAGGCCCCGTTCGGGACGGACCTGCTGTTCCGTTCGACCGGGACCTGCGCCTTCACCTTCCATGCGGAAATCTGCGAGGACGTCTGGATCCCGACCCCGCCCAGCGCGCGGGCGGCCTTGGCCGGCGCGGAGATCCTGCTCAACCTGTCGGCCAGCAACATCGTCATCGGCAAGTCGGACGCGCGGAAGCTGCTCTGCGCCTCGCAGTCGCTGCGCTGCCAGGCGGCCTATGTCTACACGGCCGCGGGACCGGGCGAGTCCACCACCGACATGGCCTGGGACGGGCAGGCCTCGATCCACGAGCGCGGCGAGCTGCTGGCGGAGACGCCGCGGTTTCCGCCCGGCCCCTGCTTCACGGCGGCCGACGTCGACGTCGCCCAGATCCGCGCCGAGCGCATCCGGATGGGTTCGTTCGGCGACGCGGTCGCGGCCGACGGCGGCGGTTTCCGCGTCGTGGAATTCAACTTCGATGCGCCGGCGGGCAAGCTCGGCCTCAAGCGCCGGGTCGAGCGCTATCCCTTCGTGCCGAGCGACCCCTCGCGGCTCGCCCAGGACTGCTATGAGGCCTACAACATCCAGGTGCAGGGCCTGGCCCAGCGCCTTCGGGGCGCGGGGCTGGAGAAGGCGGTGATCGGCGTCTCCGGCGGGCTCGATTCCACCCAGGCGCTGATCGTGGCGGTGCGGGCGATGGATGCGCTCGGCCTGCCTGCCTCGAACGTGCTGGCCTACACCCTGCCGGGCTTCGCCACCTCCGATTTCACCAGGGCCAACGCCTGGAAGCTGATGCAGGCGCTGGGGGTCAGCGCCGCCGAACTCGACATCCGCCCGGCCGCCCGCCAGATGCTCGCCGACCTCGGCCACCCCTTCGCGCGCGGCGAAGAGGTCTACGACGTGACCTTCGAGAACGTGCAGGCGGGGCTTCGCACCGACTATCTGTTCCGGCTCGCTAACCAGAACCATGCGCTGGTGGTGGGGACAGGCGACCTGTCGGAGCTGGCGCTGGGCTGGTGCACCTACGGCGTCGGCGACCACATGAGCCACTACAACGTCAATGCTTCGGTCTCGAAGACGCTGATCCAGCACCTCATCCGATTCGTCGCCGACTCGGGCGATATCGGTCCTGAAGCTTCGGAAGTGTTGCGCGAAATCCTCGCTACCGAAATTTCTCCCGAGCTCGTCCCGGCTTCCGCGGGCGTCATACAGTCGACGCAGGAAAAGGTCGGGCCCTATGCCTTGCAGGACTTCAATCTCTATTACCTGGCCCGGTTCGGAATGGCGCCGTCAAAGATCGCCTATCTGGCCCTGAACGCCTGGGGCGATGCCGCCCGCGGCGACTGGCCCGCCCATGTGCCCGCGGGCGAACGGCGCGCCTACAGCCTTGATGAGATTAAGGAATGGCTGCGGCTCTTCCTGGTTCGTTTCTTTGCCAACCAGTTCAAGCGCTCCTGCCTGCCGAACGGGCCGAAGATCTCGTCGGGCGGCTCGCTGTCGCCGCGCGCGGACTGGAGAATGCCCTCCGACGCACGCGCCGACGCGTGGCTGACTGAGCTGGAAACCAATATTTCTTAAAAGAGCCGCAACCATTCGCCTTAAAAACAGGCGAAGCGACAACATGCGGCCTAGAAAACTCAAATGAACGCGAGTAATCTGCCGCCGCGCGGTTTTCCGCGTTGGAAAAATTTGGTCGGCCAGCTGGAACCTTTTTGTAGTTCGGGCGCTTGCTGGGTCGGCCACCAGTAGGGAGGCGTTCTGGCGACCTAGAGGGGTGCTTCAGAAAGCTTGTCCGCGTTTAGGCGCGGTTCCCGGTTGGCTTTAGCTATGCCGAGCGATTGGCGCGACGGCACAATGAGTGAGGGGCTCAAGGTGAGAAAAAGAGCATTGATGCTGGGCAGCGTGCTCGGCGTTCTGGCGCTGGCGCCGGCCGCGCACGCGCAGAATATCGGCTGGTACGGGGCCTTCGACCTTGGCTACCACTGGCCAAAAGACTCCGACGCCACCACGACGATGGGCGGCACCGCCACCATCTCGCACGAGGGTGACTGGGCGGGCTTCGGCCGTCTCGGCTATCAGTTCTCTCCCAACGTGCGCGCCGAAGCCGAACTGGGCGGCCGCCCTGGCGACCTCTCCGACGACGACCTGAGGGGCAGCTTCCAGGTCATCAGCCTGATGGCCAACGTCATCTATGACTTCCTGCCGGACTCCAGCATCAACCCCTTCCTGGGCGTGGGCGTGGGTGCGGCGCGGGGCAAGCTTCGCGCCGTCAACGCGGACGCCAACCCGCCGGTCCCGCCGGAGACGATCTTCGTCGACGACACCGACACCGCCTTCGCCTGGCAGGCAATCGCCGGCCTGGCCTTCCACGTGTCGGACCGTCTGACGGCGGACCTGACCTACCGCTACTTCGAGACGAGCGACTTCAAGTACGACAACCAGATCATCGACTCGAACTCGATCGGCGACATCTCGGAATTCGGCTACACGGACCAGTCGGCGACCTTCGGCCTGCGCTACTCGTTTGCGCCGCCGCCTCCGCCGCCTCCGCCTCCGCCGCCGCCTCCCCCGCCGCCTCCGCCGCCTCCGCCACCCCCGCCGCCGCCTCCTCCGCCGCCTCCGCCGGCGTACGAAGCGCGCGACTTCATCGTCTACTTCCCGTTCGATCAGTACGTGCTGACGCCGGAAGCCCAGACGGTGGTGCAGCAAGCGGCTCAGTATGCGAGCGCCGGCAACGCGACCCGCGTCGTGGTCGTCGGCCACGCCGACACCTCCGGTTCGGCCGCCTACAACATCCGCCTGTCGGAACGCCGCGCCAAAGCGGTCGCCGATGCGCTGGTGGGCCTGGGCGTCAACCAGACCGCTCTCTCGGTCGACTGGAAGGGCGAGTCCGAACCCGCCGTCCAGACGGGCGACGGCGTGAAGGAACCCCTGAACCGCCGCGCGACCATCTCGATCAACTTCTGATCGGACGGTCCTCGCTTAAGTTGGGAGAGCCCGGCCGAAAGGCCGGGCTCTTTCCTTATGGGGCCTACGGCTCGATCCTTTCGGGCTGCGTCGGGGGGGTCGCCCTGCGGCCGACAAGCCGGCGCACCGATCGGGCGGCCGCGACCGGATCGGCGCTCCAGGCGAAATAGACGCCGCCGATCACCAGGTAGCTCAGCAGGAAGACCGGCTGGGGCGCGTTGGCCTTCAGGGCGATGGCCGCCGCCAACCCAAGCATCAGCGATATCGCGGAGAGCACCATGACGACCCCGGTCACCGACAGGCCGCCGTTCAGCATCAGGTGATGCATGTGATGGCGGTCGGCGGAGAAGGGCGAGCGGCGGTGCATGATCCGGCGCAGCATCAGCACCAGGCAATCGATGACCGGCGGCGCGATCAGGAAAGGCGCAAGGACCGGGCTTACCGGATGGCCCCAGTTCTGGGTCAGGCGAAACGCGGCCCATGCGATGACGAGGCCGAGGTAGGCGCTGCCCGAGTTCCCGAGAAATATCTGCGCGCGCGGCAGCCAGGGAGATCGCAGATTGAAGGACAGGAAGGCCATGACCGCGCCGGCCACGACGCACAGGCCATGCGTCAGCCCGATATTGCCGGCGTAGGCGGCGGCCGCGATCAGCATGATCAGCGCGAAGAAGGCCATGGCGCCTGCCAGCCCGTCGATGCCGTCGCACATGTTGAGCGCGTTTATCAGCCCCATGGTGGCCAGCACCGTGAACGGGATCGAGAGCTCTCCCAGCTGCGTGCGATGGAGGCCGAAGACCGGCCCGATCGACTCCACCTGCACATGGCCGATGAAGATGATCGACAGGGCGGCCGCGATCTGCGCGAGCAGCCGGTAGTACCAGCGGATGTCGTGGAGATCGTCGAGGACGCCGACGACCAGCAAGATCACCGCCGCCACGGCCAGGCCCCTCAGCGAAGCCGAAGGCTCGCCGACCAGCAGGGCCGGAACGATGGTGCCAGCCGCGATCGCCAGCCCGCCCGTGACCGGGGTGGGATGGGCGTGGTCCTTGCGGCCCCCGGGATAGTCGAGCAACCGGAACCGGCGGGCGAGCGGGTTGAGGAGATAGACAAAGAGGGTCGTCAGGCCGAACGCCGCAAAAAACCCGGGGATAGCCGTCCAGACCATCTCAGACCCCCCTAGAGTCCCTGCGCGGCGCGGCAGAGCGTATGGCGCCAAGCGGGCATCAATAGTCTTCTAGAACCGGCCTTGCCAAGGGCGCGTGGCCGACAGGCTTTGCGGCAGGGGCGGCGGGGCTGTTATTTATGAAAGGTTCACGGCGAAATCGGATAAGGTAGCGTTTCTTTTGAGATATTCGTCACGACCGCGCTTGACCCCCCCTTGTTGCGCGGACTAGTCATCATCCTCGGGTCGGACGGCGTCGTTGCTTAGGCTGGCGTTGATGGGGGCGCGGCATCGAGACGAGGTTCGCTTGATCGACCTGCACTGCCATATGCTGCCGGGAATTGACGACGGCGCGGTCGACGAGGCCGATGCGCTGGCCATGGCGCGCATCGCCGTCGACGACGGAATCCAGATCACCGCCTGCACGCCGCACATCTATCCTGGGATGTACGACAATAATGGGCCGGGCATCCGCGAGGCGGTGGAGCGTTTGCGGCAACTTCTGGCGCGCCACGACATCCCCTTGCAGCTGACGTACGGCGCCGACGTGCACCTGGCGCCCGACCTCGTCTCCGGGCTGAAGTCGGGGCGCATCCCGACGCTTGGCGGCTCGCGCTACTTCCTTTTCGAACCGCCCCACTTCGTGGCGCCCCCGGGGATCGAGCAGGCCGTCTTCGACATCATGGCCTCGGGCTACCAGCCGGTTCTGACGCACCCTGAGCGGCTGTCGTGGATCGAGAGCCACTATCCGGTGATGAAGCGGATCGCGCACGCCGGCTGCTGGATGCAGCTGACCGCCGGCTCGATCATCGGCCGTTTCGGCGAGCGTCCGAAGTACTGGTCCGAGCGGATGCTGGATGAGGGCCTCGTGCACATCATCGCCAGCGACGCTCACAATGTACGCAAGCGTTCGCCGCAGATGTCCGCCGCGCGCGACCTCGTCGCCGAACGGCTGGGCGAGCAGGCCGCTCTCGACATGGTCCTGACCCGGCCGCGGGCGATCCTGGAGGACGCCGCCCCCTCAAGTCTTCCGCCGACAGTCGGCGCCGCGCGGCCGCCGCAGAAGCATTTTCAGTCGATTCGACGCCTTTTCGGGGCTATGGCGGCACGTTAGCATTTTCGCCCCACGGGGAGTGAGGTTGTGTTGAGAACGCTCGCCTTTGTGCTCGCGACGCTGGTTTTGGCCGGCTGCGCATCAAGCGGTTCGTCGGTCTCGGCGGTGGAACTGCCGCCGCCCGATCCGGTAACGCTGGCCAAGGTCGGCTCGGTCGCCGAATATCACATCGGTCCGATGGACACCCTGGACGTCAACGTCTTCCAGGCTCCCGACCTCAGCCGCACGGTCCAGGTGGACGCCACCGGCATGATCACCCTGCCGCTGATCGGCTCTATCCCGGCAGCGGGCCGCACGACATCCGAGCTCCAGGACGCGATCGCCAAGGTGCTCAGCGCCAAGTATCTGCAGGCCCCGCAAGTGAACGTGGCGGTCAAGGACTTCGTCAGCCAGCAGGTGACCGTGGACGGGGCCGTTTCCCAGCCCGGCGTTTATCCGGTCCGCGGCCGCACCACCCTCCTCCAGGCGATCGCCATGGCGAAGGGCGCGGATCCGAAGCTGGCGAACGAAAAGCAGGTCGTCATCTTCCGCACCGTCGACGGGCAGCGGATGGCGGCCCGTTTCGACCTGACCGAAATCCGCGCGGGCCGCGCGGACGATCCCGAAGTCTATGGCAACGACCTGATCGTGGTGGATCGCTCCGGAACCCGCAGCCTGTTACGGAGCGTGAGCTCCTCGCTGCCGGTTGTCGCGGTCTTCACCCGTCTTCTGGCCTTCTGAATTCCCGCCTGCGAGGCGGTGTTGAGGTAAATCTATGACTCGCGGCAACGACGACAACTCCTGGGGGCCCCGCAGCGTGGCCTCGATTCCCCGGGCGGTAGTGATCCAACGAAACAGGGCGCTGGCGACGGCGTCCGGCCCCTCGTCGTTCGACGACGAAGCCGATGGGCTCGGCTTCAACTTCCTGCACTACTGGTACATGCTGGTAAGGCACGCGCGGCTGGTCGCCAGCGCGGTCGGCGCGGGCCTGGTTCTGGGGCTCGTGGCCACCCTGCTGACCACCCCGCTCTACCGCGCCACGGTGACCATCCAGATCGACCCGCGTGTGATCAACGTCACGGGAGTCCAGGGCGTCGAGCCGGTCCAGACGACAGGAGACCGCGACGACCTGCAAACCCAGATCGCGCTGCTGCGGAGCCGGTCCCTGGCTGAACGGGTGGTCGATCGCCTCAACCTCGCCGACGACTCCAACTTCATGGCGCCGAGCGGCGGGGTGAAGAGCACCATCAAGCGGCTCCTGGGCCGCGAGCCGCGGCCGACGAACGCCGCCGATCGCGCGGCTCGCGAAAAGGCCGCCGCCGGCGTGCTGCTCGCCCACCTGACAATTGACCCGGTGCGCGGCTCCCGGCTCGTCAAGATCACCTACGAGAGCTCGAACCCGGCGATGGCCGCGCGCGTGGCCAACGCCGTCGCCGACAACTTCATCGGCGCAAACCTGGACCGGCGCTTCGACGCGTCGTCCTACGCGCGCAAGTTCCTCGAAGAGCGCATCGCCCAGGTGAAGGCGAAACTGGAGGACGCCGAGCGCCAGCTCGTCGCCTATGCGGCCGCCCAGAAGCTGGTCACGGTGGGCGATTCCAGCCACGACACCGCCGAAGCGACGGCTTCGACCTCGCTCGCCGCGGCCAATCTGATCGAAATGAACAGCGCGCTCGCCAAGGCGAGAGAGGACCGGATCCTGGCCGAACAGAAGTGGCGTGAGGCGCAGGCGAACTCCGGGGCGACATCGCCCGACCTCATGGTGGACCCCACCATCCAGGCCCTGCGCGGCTCGCGCGCGCAGCTGGAGGCCCAATACCAGCAGAAGCTCGCGATCTATAAGCCGGACTACCCCGACATGGTGCAGCTGCGCGCGCAGATGGACGGGATCGATCAGCAGCTCGCGCTGGCGGCCACGCATGCCAAGCAGTCGTTGAGGGCCCAGTATCAGGTGGCGTTGCACCAGGAACAGGCGCTGCAGGGCCAGGTCGACTCGCTCACCTCCGGTGTGCTCGATCAGCGCCAGCGGAGCATCCAGTACAACATCATCGAGCGCGAAGTGGACACCAACCGCACCCTCTATGACGGGCTGTTGCAGCGCTACAAGGAGATCGGCGTGGCTGGCGATCTGTCCGCCAACAACATCTCCGTGGTGGATCACGCCGAGCCCCCACACCGGCCTTTCAGCCCGAACCTTCCCCTGAACCTGGGATTGATGAGCGGCCTTGGGCTTCTGATCGGCCTTGGAGCGGCGTTCCTGCTCGAAAGCCTGGACGAGACGATCAAGACGCCCGACGACGTGGAGGGCAAGCTTGGCATCCCGCTGCTCGGCGCGATCCCGCTGCTGGACAAGGGGATGACCGCGCGGGAAGCGATGCTGGACGGCCGCTCCGTGTTCTCCGAGGCCTATTATTCGGTGCGAACGGCGCTGCAGTTCTCCACCAGCGAGGGCGTGCCGGCCAACCTGCTGGTCTCCAGCGCGCGGCCCGCGGAAGGCAAGTCGACCACCGCGGTGGCGCTCGCCACCAATTTCGCAAAGCTCGGCATGAGGGTCCTGCTGGTCGACGGAGACTTGAGAAACCCCTCGCTCCATCGCGTGATCGGCGGTGAGAACTCCGCCGGCCTTTCGAACTACCTGACCGGCCGCGGTTCGATCGCCCAGCTGGCGCAGCCGACGGAGCAGCCGGACCTGGCCTTCATGTCCTGCGGGCCGCTGCCGCCGAACCCGGCCGAGCTGCTGGCCGGACCCCAGATGCGCCAGCTTTTCGAAGAGGCGCGCGAACACTTCGACCTGTTGGTCATCGACGGTCCCCCGGTCATGGGCCTGGCCGACGCCCCGCTGCTGGCGAGCGCGGCCGAGGGGACGGTGATCGTCATCGAGGCCGGCTACACCAAGCGCGGCCTCGTGGCGGCCGCCCTGCGGAGACTGGAGACCGGGGGCGCCCGCGTGCTCGGCGCGGTGCTGACCAAGCTCGACGTCAAGGGCGCGGGTTACGGCTACGGCTACCACGACTACGGCTATAGCTACGACTACGGGGCGCCACAGATCCAGGCGAGCTAGCAGGGAGCCCAGCGATAACGAGCTCACACGCGGCGGCGTCTTCCTTGCGAAGATGGATAGCGGTTGCGCTCGCGCTGCCGGCGCTCTGGCTTGCCTGGCAGATCGTAGCGCTGGGCCAGGCGCAGACCGAGACCGAGCTCGCTCCGCAGGCGGCCCTGCGCTGGCGGCCGAATTTCGCGCCGGCGCTCTCCAACGCCGCCGAGCTCACGGCCATCGACGCCTTCTCGCCCGGGCAGCTGGCAAGGTCGGCCGATCTCGCCAGACGCGCCCTGCTCGCCTCGCCTCTTGAGGCCAAGGCGCTGCGTATCCTCGGCATCGTCGCCGTCCGGACCCACAGCGAAGCTCAGGCGACCCGGCTGATGACGCTGACCGCCGCCCGGACCCAGCGCGACCCGATCCCCCATCTCTGGCTCTTCCAGCGCGAGGTCGCGCGCGGCGATTGGGGCCCCGCGATGAGCGAGGCCGACACGCTGATGCGCAAGCCGCCGGCCAACTACGATGTGCCAAGCATCGTGATCGCCGCGGCCCGGCAACCGGCCGCGCGGCAGGCGCTGGCCGACCGCATGCGCCTGCGGCCGCCCTGGGGGGACTCGCTGGTGACCCAGATGGTCCGGCGCGACCCGAACACGGCCTTCGATCTGCTGAGCCTGCTTGCCCAGAACGGCTCGCCGCCCACCGACGCCCAGGTGGGCGCGCTCATGCGGCAGATGCTGTCGGACGGCGCCGTGCTGAACGCCTACCTCGCCTGGACGGTGCTGTTGCCGAGATCGGCCCTGGAGCGGCTGGGCGACGTCTACGATCCGGAGTTCGAGGGGCTGCCCGGCGCGCCGCCGTTCAACTGGACGCTGGGCTCCGGCGGCGATTTCGGCGCCCAGCTCGCGCCCGGTCCCAACGGCGCCGGTTCGGCGCTTTACATTCATTACAGCGCAAAGAAGCCGGCCGTCCTGGCCTCGCAAATCCTCCTTCTTCCCCCCGGCCGCTATCAGCTCGTCGCGCGGACGTACCTGGAGCAGTCCGACCGGTCCGACGACCTCGGCTGGAGCCTCGCCTGCTATGGCGGCCCTCCGTTGGCGCAGATCGCCGCGCCCGGCGACGGGCTGGTCTGGAGCGAGGCGAGCGCGACGCTGGAGGTGCCGGCCAACGGCTGCGATGCGCAGAGCCTGGTGCTCACCGGCCACCCGGGCGAGCGCCTGGGCGAGGAGCTGCGGGGCTGGGTCGACCGCGTCGAGATCAAGCGCGCAAGCGGGGGGTGAGCGTGCACCAGAGACTTAGTCCGGCAGCCATGCAGCAGTTACGCGACGGACATCGCTTCGCCGCAACGGCGCTCCTGGTCGCCGCCCTGCTTCTGGGCGGCGCGACGCAGGGAGGCTTTCAGGCCCAGGCGGCCGTGCGGGTGCTGGGTCTGGCCTGTCTGCTGCTGACGGTCTGGCGCTCGCCGCCGCTATGGGCGCCGGGCGCGCGCTGGCCGCTGCTGCTGCTGGCCGGGGCCATCGCCGTCCCGCTCTTGCAGCTCATCCCGCTTTCGCCCGGGGTCTGGACGCAGCTGCCGCAAAGAGAGTTCGCGGTCGAGGCCTACCGCGCGGCCGGTGTCGCCCTGCCCCGGGCGCCGATCAGCCTGGCGCCCGACGCGACCCTGAACGCCGCCTTCTCGCTCATTCCCCCCGCGGCGATGTTCCTGCTCACGCTCGGCCTCGATACGTCCCAGCGCCGCGCGCTGGTTCCCTGGGTGCTCGCCGTGGCCGGCGCCTCGGTCCTGCTAGGGATCGGCCAGGTCGCCGATGGGCCGGAAAGCCCGCTGCGGTTCTACGCGATCACCAACGCCTCCGAGGCCGTGGGCTTCTTCTCCAACCGCAACCACCAGGCCGGGTTCCTGGCCGCTGTCGTGCCGCTGGCGGCCTACTGGGCGATGACGCTCGCCCGACGCGGCGGGCGTTGGACGCTGACCACCCTTGGCGTCGGTATGGCGCTGGTCTTCGCCGTCGGCGTGGGCGTCTCCGGCTCCCGCGCCGGGGTGCTGCTGCTGGCCGGGGCGGGCCTCGGCTGCGTGCTGCTGTTCGCCCGCAGCCGGCGGCTGACGCTTTCCCGGCGCACGCTTGCGCTGGCGGCGGTGCTGATCGCCGTCGCGCTCGTCCCGGCGCTGGCGTTCGGGCTGCGGGAAATCCTGCACGACCTGCCGCGGGCGATGGCGACAGACCCGCGCGCTCACGCCTTTCCCGTCGTGCTGAAGGCCGCGTTCGACAATCTTCCGCTCGGAACGGGCCTTGGGACCTTCGACCCGGTCTATCGCGCGCTCGAGACGCCGCAGAACGTGACCAACGCCTATCTGAACCACGCCCACGACGACTATCTCGAACTGGTCCTGCAAACCGGCGCGGTCGGCCTGGCGCTCATCGTCCTCTTCTTCGCCTGGTTCGCCAGCGCGACCGTGCGGGCATGGCGGACGCCCTGGCAAAGCCAGACCGCGGAGCTGGGCCGGGCCGCCAGCCTGGCGGTCGGCCTCCTCCTCGCTCACTCGCTGGTCGACTATCCGTTGAGGACGACGGCGCTCGCCACACTGTTCGCCTTCCTGTGCGGGTGCCTCGCGGCCTTGCCCCGCGGCCCCAAGCCCTCCCGGTCCGTCACGGCATGAGGGCGCCGGCGCGCGGCTGGGCAAGGTTTTCGCCGCCGCGGAACATGCCGGCCGCGCTCCTGCTGACGGTTCTGCTGCTGGTCTTGCCGACCGGGTGCAGCGCCGGCGCGCTGACGGTCGAGGGTGCGCCCGTCGAACGCATCTATGTGGACGCGGCCGCGGCCGGCGACAGCCCCGTCCAGCTCGCCGCCGACGAGATCAACCACCACCTGCGCAAGGCGATCGGGCGCGACCTGCCCGTGACGCACACCGACGATCCCGGGGCGGTCAAGGGGCCGGCCATCGTGATCGGCGACCTGGCCGTGCGCATGGGCGCGGTTCCGCGCAAGACGTCGGTGTCGAAGGAGGGTTTCAGGCTGCTGACGCGCGGCGACCTGATCCTGATCGGCGGCGAGAGCGATCGGGGCGCGTTGTTCGGCGCCTACGAATTCCTGGAGAAGCTCGGATTCGACTGGGTCATGCCAGGCCCAATCGGGGAGGTCGGCCCGGCGCCGGGTCCGCTCGCCGCCCCCGTGCTGGACGAAAGCCAGGCGCCGGACTTTCCGATGCGCAGGCTCTGGTATCGCGGCGGCCGCAAGCTGGTCAGCCCCGACGAGCAGGCGGCGATGAACACCTGGCTGCGACGCCAGAAGGGCGGATCATACCAGCCCGTCGCGGCCCAGACGGCGGGCCACTACTGGCAGACCTTCATCCGCAAGCACCAGGCGGCCTTCGACGCGGACCCCACCCTCTACGCCCTTCGCCGCAACCCCGACGGGACGGTGAGCCGGCGCGGGCCGCAGCTGGAAGCCGCCGATCCGCGCATCGCCCCGATGATGGCCGACGACATCCGCGCGACCTTCACCCGGAAGGGCTGGCCGAAGGACAGGGCCGCCGGATTTCCCATCGGCCCGGCCGACGGCGGCGGCTTCTCGATTTCGCCGATGGCGGTTGCGGCGGGGCTGGGGCCGCCCGATCCGCTCACCGGCGAGGCCGACCAGACCGACCTGATCGTCCGGCTCGGAAACGAGGTGCTCAAGGACCTCGGGCCGGAGTACCCGAACGTTGTCGTGGGCTTCTATTCCTACGACGCGGCGGGCGGCTATCCGGTCCGCTACCGCCCCGACCCCCGGATCGCGATCATCTTCGCGCCGATAGACTTCTCCCGCTATCACTCCATGGTCGATCCGCTGTCGCGGACGCAGGCCCGCTACAAGGCCGTCTTCGACCAGTGGGCGGCGCTGCACCGGGCGCAGGGCAATCCGCTGCTCTACCGCGGCTACAACTGGAACCTGGCCGAGAACATGCTGCCCTACACCAAGGCGCGCATCTGGGGCGAGGAGCTGCCCTACTATCGCGACGCCGGCGTGGGCGGACTCAATGTCGAGGCGACCAAGGCCTGGGGGGTGAACGGTCCAGGCGACTGGATCTTCATGAAGCTGGCCTGGAACGCCTCGCGGGACTGGCGCGCGCTCTTGTCCGAATACTGCCGCAAGGCGTTCGGCGACGGCGGACCGGCCATGGAGCGCTACTTCCTGCGGCTGGCCGACCGGCAACGCGATGCCGGGCAGGAGGCGGGCTCCTACTACGCCATCCCGCTGATCTACGACCGCGCCTTCGTCCAGGCCGCGCGGGACGATTTCGCCGAGGCGACGCGGCTTGCGAAGACGGCGGACCAGCGCACGCGGGTCAGCTACTTCGAGCCGAGCGTCGAGCTGCTCGACGAGTACCTGGACTTCAACGCCGCCGCCGGCCGCTTCGATTTCGCCCGCGCGCTCGACCGCTACAACGCCATGCAGGCGACCTGGGCAAAGGCTTACGCCCTCAATCCGGACATCGCCGCCAAGGAAGCGCCCCAGTACCTGGAGCGCTTCGTCGGCGGGTTCGCGAAGCAGGCGGCGGCCTATTCCAGCGGCGCCTACCGCATCGTCCAGCCGCTGCCGGACGCTCTGGACACAGCCTTCGCGCCCATCGGCGACGCCGCGCCGGCCAACGGCTGGGAACCCACCCGGACGTTCTCCTCCACCTGGGACGCCCAGCGGCTGAGCGCCGGACCCGATCGGGCGGTCTGGCACCGCTACCGCTTCAGCGCGCCGGCGGGCCGGCCGCTCTATCTGTTCCTGGGCGCCTTCAACGACGAGGCCACCGTCTTCGTGAACGGCCGCAGGATCGCCAGCAGCGGCCGGCGCTTTTCGCAGCCCGCGGTGTTCGACCTGACGCCGGCGCTCAAGCCGGGCGAGAACCAGCTTCTGATCCGCATCGTGCGCAACCAGTCGCTGAACGAGATCGGGGTCGGCGGCCTCTTTCGCCCGAGCTTCCTGTTCACCGGCCCAAGGCCGCAGGGGCTGGCCGGGTGACGGGCGTTGCGGCCACATGCCCGCTGCTCTACACGAAGGGCGCGGAACTTGCGGCGCCCTGGGAGCGCCTTGCGCGCGGGGACGTCCGAAAGCGGATTAGTATGATGCTTGCGCCGACCGCCGCCCTTAACGACTCCTCGGTAACGCCGGTCGCGGAGGCGGCGTAATGGTCCGCTTCTCCAACGACGAGGGCATTTTCGGCTCCGT
>CAMLKO010000002.1 GCA_946480495.1 uncultured Caulobacteraceae bacterium | reverse complement strand
CCGACGGATCGGTCGACACCTGCATCGTGCTGCGCACCGCGCTGGTGAAGGACGGCACCATGTACGTCCAGGCCGGCGGCGGCGTGGTCGCCGACAGCGACCCCGACGCCGAATACGACGAGACCCTGCACAAGTCGCGGGCGCTGAAGCGGGCTGCTGAAGAAGCTTGGAGGTTTGCGTAAATCTCCCTTCCCCCTGGAGGGGGGAAGGGCCGGGGATGGGGGTGGGACCCTCTCCGGACAAAGCTCGGAAGCTGTGAAGGCTGAAGCGGCGCCACCCCCATCCCAAACCCTTCCCCCCTCCAGGGGGAAGGGCTAGATAGCCTCATGATCCTGGTGATCGATAACTACGACAGCTTCACCTACAACCTCGTCCATTACCTGAACGAGTTGGGGGCGGAGACGCTCGTCAAGCGCAACGACGCGCTCACGGTGCAGGAGGCGCTCGGCCTCAAGCCCGAGGCGGTCTTGTTGTCGCCGGGGCCGTGCACGCCGGACGAGGCGGGGATCTGCCTGCCGCTGCTGCGCGGCGCGCCGCAGGACCTGCCGATCCTGGGCGTGTGCCTGGGCCACCAGTCGATCGGTCAGGCCTATGGCGGCGAGGTGGTCCGCGCCAAGTCGATCATGCACGGCAAGACCAGCCCCATTCACCACAACGGCAAGGGCGTGTTCAAAGGCCTGCCGAACCCGTTCACGGCGACGCGCTACCACTCGCTGTCGGTCAGGCGCGAGAGCCTGCCCGACGACCTGGAGATCACCGCCTGGACCGACGACGGCGAGATCATGGGCTTCCAGCACAAGACCCGCCCCGTCTACGGCGTGCAGTTCCACCCGGAGAGCATCGCCACCGAGGGCGGCCACCAGCTGCTGGCCAACTTCCTCGACCTCGCGCACGTCAAGCGCACCGCCGACGCCTGAGATGAGCGAAGCCTTCAAGCCCCTGCTCGCCCGCCTGGCGGACGGCGCAACGCTGAGCGAGGAAGACGCCGAGGCCTTCTTCGCCGCCTGCCTGCGCGGAGAGCCGACGCCGGCCCAGATCGCCGCGGCCGTCACCGCCATGCGGATGCGCGGCGAGACGGTCGGCGAGCTGACCGCCTGCGCCCGGGCCATGCGCAAGGCCTCGACCAAGCTCGACCAGCCCTACGACGTCGTCGACGTCTGCGGCACCGGCGGCGACGGGCTGCATACGCTCAACATCTCGACGGCCGTGGGCTTCGTGGTCGCGGGCGGCGGCGTGAAGGTCGCCAAGCATGGCGGCAAGGCGGCCTCCTCGCGGTCCGGATCGTCGGACGTGCTTTCCGCGCTCGGCGTGAAGATCGACGTGACCCCGGAGGTGGAGCGCCGTTCGCTCGACGAGGCCGGCATCTGCTTCATGTTCGCGCCCGCGCACCATCCGGCGATGAAGTACGTGATCCCGATCCGCTCGGAGCTGGGCTTTAGGACCGTGTTCAACCTGCTGGGCCCGCTGACTAATCCGGCGGGCGCGAAGCGGCAGGTCGTCGGCGTCCCCTCGTCCCGCTTCGTCGAGCCGCTGGCCCGCGCCCTGGGCGCTCTGGGCGCCGAGCGGGCCTGGACGGTGCACGGCGAGGGCATGGACGAGCTCACCACCACCGGCGAGACCGAAGTCGCCGAATGGCACAACGGCGCCGTGCGCCTGTTCCACATCACCCCGGAGGCCGTGGGCCTGCGGCGTGCGGCGCTGGCCGAGCTGACGGGCGGGACGCCCGGGCAGAACGCCAATGCGCTGCGCGACCTGCTGGAGGGCAAGGACGGCGCCTATCGCGACATCGTGCTCCTGAACGCCGCGGCGGGCTTCCTCGTCGGCGACAAGGTCGAGACCCTGCGCGAGGGCGTGGAGCTGGCGGCGAAATCCATCGACAGCGGCGCGGCGCTCGCGGCGCTCGAGAAGCTGATCGAAGTCACCAATGGCTGACATCCTCGCCAAGATCGCCGCCTACAAGCGCGAGGACGTGATCGACCGGAAGCGCGCCCGGCCGCAGGTGGATGTGTCGGGCGCCTCGGCGCCCCGCGGCTTTCGCGCGGCGCTGGAGCGGGCGCATTCGCCGGGGCGCCTCGCGCTGATCGCCGAGATCAAGAAGGCCTCGCCGTCGCGCGGCCTGATCCGCGCCGATTTCGACCCGCCGGCGCTGGCCCGCGCCTATGAGGCCGGCGGCGCGGCCTGCCTGTCGGTGCTGACCGACGCGCCGAGCTTCCAGGGCGACGACCGCTACCTGACCGCCGCGCGCGAGGCGACCGCGCTGCCGTGCCTGCGCAAGGACTTCATGGTCGACGCCTGGCAGGTCGCCGAATCGCGGGCACTGGGAGCCGATGCGATTCTGGTGATTCTGGCGATGGTCGACGATTCCCTGGCCGCCGATCTGCTCGCCGAAGCCGCCCGGCTGGGCATGGACGCCCTGGTCGAGGTGCACGACGAGGCGGAAATGGACCGCGCAGGCGCGCTCGGCGCCACGCTGATCGGGGTCAACAACCGCGACCTGCGCACCTTCAACGTCGACCTCGCGGTGACCGAGCGGCTGGCCAAACGCGCGCCCTTGAACGCTGTTTTAGTTACGGAAAGCGGGATTTTCACGCCCGCCGACGCGGCCCGTCTGGAGCGCGCCGGAGCCGCCGCCATGCTGGTCGGCGAGAGCCTGATGCGGCAGGCCGATGTCGAGGCCGCGACGCGCGCCCTGCTCGGCTGAGCAACAGCGTCAACTTGACATTAACAAAGAACACCTAGAGAACATTTTCGAAGTTGGCGGTTTGTTCCGCCCCACGACGAGGATGTCATGCTCACGCGCAAGCAGCACGAACTGCTCATGTTTATCCACGAGCGGATCAAGGAGAGCGGCGTCTCGCCGTCATTCGACGAGATGAAGGAGGCGCTGGACCTGGCCTCCAAGTCCGGCATCCACCGGCTGATCACGGCGCTGGAAGAGCGCGGGTTCCTGCGCCGCCTGCCCCACCGGGCCCGGGCGCTTGAAGTCGTCAAGCTGCCGCAGCAGGCGACCGCCGCCGCCCCGCCCAAGGGCCGCGGGTCCTTCCAGCCGACGGTGGTCGAGGGCGCCAAGCCCGCGGCCCCGATGGCGGCCAACGACACCCGCGATCTGCCCATCCTCGGCAAGATCGCCGCCGGCACGCCCATCGAAGCCATCCAGCACGAACGCGACCGCATCCAGGTGCCCGAGAGCATCCTGGGCGCCGGCGAGCACTTCGTCCTCGAGGTGCAGGGCGACTCGATGATCAACGCCGGCATCCTCGACGGCGACTTCGTGGTCATCCGCAAGACCCAGACGGCCAACTCCGGCGAGATCGTCGTGGCGCTGGTCATGGGCGAGGAAGCCACCTTGAAGCGCCTGCGCCGCAAGGGCGCGAGCATCGCCCTGGAAGCCGCCAACCCGGCCTACGAGACCCGCATCTTCGGGCCCGACCAGGTGCAGGTGCAGGGCAAGCTGGTCGGCCTCATCCGCCGCTATCACTGACGCTCCAGGGCCTGCGTCCGCGCAGGTCCTGAGCCCAGACCACCCGCCATCCGCCGCCCTCGCGGTAGAGCTCGGCTGAGCCGCCGCGGGCGAAGGCCGTCCTGTCGAGCACCATGCGGCCCGAGCATGCCGGCGGCGGCGCGGGCGCATCGGACCTCAGCACGACCACCTGCGCCTGACAGAGCGCCGCCATCTGCTCGGTGCTCGGCGCCTTCTTCCCCCACCAGCCGGAGATCGGGGCCGAGGCCCTGGGCAGGCACCAGCGCCGGTCGCAATTGAAGCGTTCGTCGCGCGCGGCCTCCAAATGGGCCTCGTCAGGCTCCCGCAGCCCGCGCCTGCGCGCCCAGAGGTCGACGGCGAAGCGGCGGCTTTCAGGACGCAGCAGAACGGCGGCGTTCCCGTCCCGCATGGCGGCCGCGGCGCCGTCGGCCGCGACCCAGAGGTCTGGCGCCGGCGGCCTTGGCCAAAGCAGCACGGCGCAGGCGAGCGGCAGGCCAAGCCAGCGGAACCCTCCCTTCCAGAGGCAGAGGATCAGGATGCCGAGGAACGAGATCGGCAGGGCGGCCGCAGGCGCGCTCGGGACGATCATCACCGCGCCTGGCAGGCTCGCCACCTTCGCGGCGATGGCGGTCATGCCGTCGATGCCCCAGCCCGCCAGCGTCAGGAACGGCCCCCCGAGCCCGAACGGCTCGAGGATCGCGCCGATGGCCAGCGGCGGCATCATCACGAAGGACGACAGCGGCGCGACCAGCAGGTTGGCGACCAGGCCGTAGCTGGCCACGCGGTTGAAATGCTGGATCGCGAAGGGTCCCGTCGCGAGCCCGGCCACGAAGCTCGCCGCGATGGTCAGCCCGACCCACAGGACGGCGTTCTGCACGAACCGGATCGGCCAGGGCGCCGATATCTCCTTCGGCGGCCGCCGCCACGCCTCGGCGAGCGCCACCAGCGCGGTCGTCGCCGCGAACGACATCTGGAACCCAGGCTCGCAGGCGGCTTCCGGGTGGGCCGCCAGGATGATGAGGGCGGCGACCGCCAGCGCATGCAGGCTGATCGCGCGGCGGTCCGCAAGAATCGCCGCGAAGGCGACGCAGGCGGTGATGGCGGCCCGCTCGGCCGGCGGCGGCGAGCCGGAGATCACCAGGTATCCCAGCACGGCGACGAGCCCGAACACCGCGGCCGCCTTCTTACCGTCGATGCGCAGCGCCAGCCACGGCCAGGCGGCGATCAGCAGCCGCGCCAGCGCGAAGGCGAACCCGCCCACGATGGCCATGTGCAGGCCGCTGATCGAGATGATGTGCGCCAGCCCCGCCGAGCGCATGTCGTTGGTCTGCTCAGGCGCGATCCAGGCCTCGTGGCCCGTGGTCATGGCCGCCGCCAGCCCGCCCGCATGCTCGCCCATCTCGCCGACGATCCGGCGCGCGAGGCTCCAGCGCATCGCATTCACGGCCATGGTCAGCCGCAACCGCCAGGGCGCCTTTGGCAGCTGGACCATCGTGGGCGGCGTCAGGCTGAAACCCACGCCGCCGACGCCGTCGAACCAGGCGTCGCGCGCGAAGTCATAGGCGCCGGGGCTGGCGGGCGGCGGGGGCGGCCCCAGCATCGCCTGCAGCCGCACCGCCGAACCGGGCCCCACCAGCGCGTCCTTGCCGACGGTCACGCGCACCCGCTTGGGCGTCCGGTCCGGCGCAAGCCCCTCGATCTCGACCGGCGCGATCAGCAGCCGGCCGCCACCCGCGCCGGGGCTGGTGACGTCGACGACCCAGCCGTCGATCCGGGTGAGCCCCTCCATCGGCGGCGCGACCGGCGCGCTTACCGCCTCGGTGCGGATCTTGCCCGCCGCCATCCCCGCCGCGCCGAACGCCAACAGCGAGAGCGGGATCAGCAGGAAGCGCCGCGAAATCCGCCGCCGCGCCAGCGAGACGCCAGCCGCCAGCAACGCCGCCAGCGCCAGCACCGGCCACAGCGGCGGCTCGCTATGCAGGTGGATGTAGGCCGCCGCGCCGAACCCGAACGCGACCGGCGACCACAGGAACCAGCGCTGCCCCTGCGCGCCGACTTCCGCCCACGCGCCGGCAAGGGTAGGAAGGCGCGCAAAGGCCGTGCTAAGACGCCGCGCCTTAACCCTCCCCCCAGGCTCGATGTCCGGACCCGCAAAGACCTCTTCAGGCGTCGTCACCCGCTTCGCCCCCTCCCCCACGGGGTACCTGCATATAGGCGGCGCCCGCACGGCCCTGTTCAACTGGCTTTATGCGCGCCACTGCGGCGGACGCTTCCTGCTGCGCATCGAAGACACCGACCGCGAGCGCTCCACCCAGCCCGCCGTGGACGTGATCCTCGAGGGCCTGAACTGGCTGGGCCTGAACGCCGACGCCGAGCCCCTCTTCCAGCACACCCGCGCCGATCGCCATCGTCAGGTGGTGGAGGAGCTGCTGGCCAGGGGCGGCGCCTACCGCTGCTGGATGACGCAGGAAGAGACCGCCGCCGCGCGCGAGAAGGCGCATGCCGCCGGCCATGCCCTGCGCTCGCCCTGGCGCGACCGCGAGGGCGGCGACCTCTCCAAGCCCCACGTGATCCGCTTCCGCGGGCCAAAGGACGGCGAGACGCCGATCGAGGACCTCGTGCAGGGCCGCGTGGTGTTCAAGAACCGCGACCTCGACGACCTGATCCTGCTGCGCTCCGACGGCGCGCCGACCTACAACCTCGCCGTCGTGGTGGACGACCACGACATGGGCGTCACCCACGTCATCCGCGGCGACGACCACCTCAACAACGCCGCGCGCCAGACGCTGATCTACCAGGCGCTGGGCTGGGACACGCCCCGCTTCGCCCACATCCCGCTGATCCACGGGCCGGACGGCGCCAAGCTGTCCAAGCGCCACGGCGCCCAGGCAGTCGGCGAGTTGGAGGACATGGGCTACCTGCCGGAAGCCTTGCGCAACTATCTGGCGCGGCTGGGCTGGAGCCACGGCGACGACGAGATCTTCTCCGACGCCCAGGCCATCGAATGGTTCGACATCGCCGACGCCAACAAGGCCGCCGCGCGCCTCGACTGGGACAAGCTGAACCACGTCAACGCCCACTACATCCGCCAGGCCGACGACGCGCGGCTGGCCGGTCTGACCGCGAAGGTGTTCGAGCAGCGCGGCGAGCCGCTGACCGCCGACCAACGCACCGTCCTCGCCTCGTCCATCGGCCTCTTCAAGGACCGGGCGAAGACCATCCTGGAGTTGGCCGACCAGGCCGCCTTCCTGTTCCGCCAACGCCCGCTGCCGCTGGACGACAAGACCCGCGGCCTGATCTCGCCCGAGACGGCGGAACGGCTGACCCGCCTGCGCGACCAGCTCGCCGCCGCCAACGACTGGAGCGCCGAGGGGCTGGACGGCCTGCTCAAGGCCTTCGCGGAGGCCGAGGGCGTCGGCTTCGGCAAGATCGGGCCGCCCCTGCGCGGCATCCTGACCGCTGGATCGCCAGCGCCTGACCTCGGAAAGACCATGGCCGCGCTCGGCCGTGACGAAAGCCTCGCCCGGATGGCCGACGCGCTTTCGCTGTCATACTGAGGCGCTATAAGCACGAACGATTGTACGAGAGGTCCGAGATGGCTGAGAACGCGAAGCTGACGCTCAAGGGGCAGGACTACGATCTGCCCCTCATCCACGGCACGGTCGGGCCCGACGTCGTGGACGTGCGAAAGCTCTACGACGCGGCCGACGTCTTCACCTTCGATCCCGGCTTCACCTCGACGGCCTCGTGCGAGAGCAAGATCACCTACATCGACGGCGAGGCGGGCATCCTGCTGCACCGCGGCTATCCGATCGACCAGCTGGCCGAGCAGTCGAACTTCCTGGAGGTCTGCTACCTGCTGCTGCACGGCGAGCTGCCGACGGCCGAGCAGTACGCCGAGTTCGAGCACGTGATCACCTACCACACCATGGTGCACGCGCAGTTCGACCGCTTCTTCGAGGGCTTCCGCCGCGACGCCCACCCGATGGCGATCATGACCGGCGCGGTCGGCGCGCTGTCGGCCTTCTACGCCGACAGCATCAACGTCGACGATCCGAAGGAGCGGCAGATCAGCGCCCACCGCCTGATCGCCAAGATGCCGACGCTGGCGGCGCGCGCCTTCAAGTATCACATCGGCCAGCCGTTCATCTCGCCGCGCAACAACCTCTCCTATTCGGAGAACTTCCTGCGCATGTCGTTCGCCGTGCCGGCGGAGGATTGGCAGCCGAACCCGATCCTGACGCGGGCGATGGACCGCATCTTCATCCTGCACGCCGACCACGAGCAGAACGCCTCGACCTCGACGGTGCGGCTGGCGGGCTCATCCGGCGCCCACCCGTTCGCCTGCATCGCCGCCGGCATCGCCTGCCTGTGGGGCCCCAGCCACGGCGGCGCCAACCAGGAAGCGCTGGAGATGCTGGAGACCATCGGCACGGTCGACAACATCAAGGACTACGTCCAGGGCGTGAAGGACCGGAAGTACCGGCTGATGGGCTTCGGTCACCGGGTCTACAAGAACTTCGACCCGCGCGCGAAGGTGATGCAGGCGACTTGCCACGAGGTGCTGGACGAACTCGGCATCGACGATCCGCTGCTGCATGTCGCCATGGAGCTGGAGAAGATCGCGCTGAACGATCCCTACTTCGTGGAGCGCAAGCTCTACCCGAACATCGACTTCTATTCGGGCATCACGCTGCGGGCGATGGGCTTCCCCTCCAGCATGTTCACCGTGCTGTTTGCGCTCGCCCGCACCGCCGGCTGGATCAGCCAGTGGAAGGAGATGTTCGAAGACCCCCACCGCAAGATCGGCCGCCCGCGCCAGCTCTACACGGGCGCGACCGAGCGGGCCTACGTGCCGATCGAAAAGCGGGGGTAGGCCTCCTCGCCCAGAAATCTCGCCTGGTTTCCTGCGGTTAAGCTATTTTCGACGCAGCGATCCTTCGCAGGGGGTGTCGAGATGTGGGCCATCCTGGGTTTTCTCGTCGCGGCGGCGATTGGTTTGGCAGCCGTGCTCGTCGCATCGCGTCGCGGCCCGGTGCAGTTCGACAGCCATCCCTGGAAGCTTCAGGATACGGCGAACCAGCACGTGCTCATCCTGGCGGGCCTCGCCGGCTTCGCCTTCACGGGCGTCGTGCTGATCGTGACCTTCGTCCGGGAGCGGACCGGCGCCGCCGATATCTCGCTTGATATCGTCACCGTGATGTTCCTGGTGTCCTATCTCTGGTGGGTCGGCGGGTCCTTCCTGATCTCTTATATCCCGCACACGGAGACGAGCGGCGAAATGGCGCCGCGGGTCCATTTCAGCCTCGCCTCGACGATCGAATACCGGACGGTCTTCTTGTCCTGGTTCGCGCTGCTGCCGCTCCTACAGGCGAACGGACTTGGCCGCCTTGCTCCTGTCCTCGACTTCCTGTTGCCGGCGTCTCTGGTCTTCGGATCGGTGCTCATCGCCATGGCGGCCGATGGCCTGGGTCTGCTGCGGGTCTGGGAAACCTATCTTTCCGCGGCCGTGGGCATCGTCCTGGCGCTGGTGTACGCGGCCATCGTCACGTTCGTGGCGCCCGAGGCGCGGTCCACCTACACGCCGCTGCATCTTGGGCTGGTGATCTTCTGCATCAACGGCCTGGGCTTCATGCTCGCCGCGCTCACGCCGCTCTGTCCGCGATATTCCGGCGTGCGGCGCTTCTACGAGCAACATGGCAGGACAATAGTCGTCGCCGACATGCAGCTGACCATGGTGTCGCTTGCGTTCCTCTGGCTCGGCGTCGTGGGGATTATCTAAGAAGGGCGCCAAACGTCCCTTCTCCCTCAAGGGGGAGAAGGATTCGGGCGCGAGAGAACCTTCAGCACCGCCTCGGCCGCCGCATCCGACGGGTCCGGGCCGCCTCGTCCCATCGTCTCCAGCGCCTCGTTCTGCTCGGCGAGCTGCCGCGCCCGCAGTTCGGGGTCGTCGAGGCGCTCGGCCAGCGCGCGGGCGAGGTTTTCGCCGGTGCATTCGTGCTGGACGAACTCGGGCGCGACGAAGCGGCCGGCGGCGATGTTGAAGAGGGTGATCCAGGGGGTGCGGATCAGGCGCTTGAGGATGGCGTAGGTCAGCGCCCCGATGCGGTAGCCGACCACCATCGGCGTTCCCGCCAGCGCCAGCTCCGTCGTCACCGTGCCGCTGCAGGCCAGCGCGACGGTGGCGGCGACGAAGGCGTCGTCCTTCCGCTGCTCGTCCTCGATGATGTGGGCGCGAAACGGCCAGCCGGCGACCCGGCCGCGCACCGCGGGGGCGACCGTGGAGGCCACGGGCACGACGACCTGCAGGTGCGGGCGGTCGGCCTTGAGGAGGTTCACCGCCTCCTCGAAGGCGGGCATGACATTCCTGATCTCGGCCGGCCGGCTGCCGGGCAGGACCAGCAGGATCTGGTCGTTGCGTTTGGCCGCGATCTCGGCGCGCAGGCGGGCCGGATTGGCCTTGGAGAAGTCCTTGGCCAGCGCCGGATTGCCGACGAAGGTCACCGGCAGGCCGAGCGGCGCATAGAAGGGCGCATCCATCGGCTGGGTCGCGAGCAGGTGGTCGACCGCGCCCGCCAGCACCCTCGCCCGCCCCGGCCGCGAGGCCCAGACCTGCGGGCCGACGTACTTGATCAGCGGCAGGTCGGGATAAAGACGCCGCAGCGCCTTGGCGACGCGCAGGGTGAAGCCCCAGGAGTCGATCAGCACCGCCACGTCCGGCCGGTCTCGCCTCGCGAGCGCGGCGGCGTCCTTCACGCGGCGCAGGACGCGGGGGTAGGCCTTCACGCCCTCGAACAGGCCAAGGATCGACAGCTGCGAGATGTCGAAGGGGCTCTCGACGCCCTGCGCGGCCATCTTCTCGCCGCCGACGCCGATGAAGCGAACGCCCTCGCCCAGCCGCCGCTTCAGGGCCTTGGCGAGATCCGCGCCGAGCGTATCGCCGGAGGCCTCGGCGGCGACAAGCATCACCGTCAGCGGCCGGGTCACGGCTCCACGCCAAAGATGAAGAGGCCAAGGTCGTCGGCCATCGCGATCACCGCGTCACGGTCGACCACCAGCAGCCGCCCGGCCTCGCCCACAATCCCCGCCAACCCGGCGCGGGCGGCGCGCTGGACGGTGCCAAGGCCGATGGTCGGCAGGTCGACCCGCGTCTCCTGGATGGGCTTGGGCGCCTTGGCGAGCACGCCGCGCGGACGCTCGGGCGAGCCTCGCAGCGCCGCCGGCAGGTCGGCGACCCGGCGCAGCATCGCGTCGGTGCCTTCCTGCGCCTCCACGGCCAGCACCAGCCCGTCGCAGACGACGGCCCCCTGCCCCACGTCCAGCCGCCCGATCTCGCGGGCGACTTGCAGGGCTTTCTGGATATCGCCCTCATGCTCGACGCGCGGCGTATGGCGGCCGAGCGCGCCGTGCGGCAGCGTCAGGCCGCCTTCGACCTGATCGGCGCCTTCGATGACGAAGCCTTCCTTTTCGAACTCCTGGACGATCCGGCGCAGCAGCGCGTCGTCGCCCTTGCGCGCGGCGGCGATCACGCCGGGCAGCGCCGCCATGCCGCGCATGTCGGGCACGAGCTTGGAGAAATCCGGCCGGTCGACCTTGCCGGCGAAGCAGACCGCCTTGCAGCCCTCCTGCCGCAGCAGCTTCATGCACTTGCCGAGTTGGGCCAGCCCCACGTCCGCGCCGGGGTGCAGCCGCATCGCCTCGTCGGCGAACCCCGCCAGGCGGATCACGAAGTAGTCGCGCCCGGCGTCGCGGCAATGGTCGGCGACCATGGCGGGCAGTGACCCGCCCCCCGCGATCAGCCCGAGCTTCAGCAAGGCTCAGACCTCCCGCTCGGGCAGGCAGAGCGGCCGGTTGGCGTCGGCGCGGATGAACTCGACGATCTCCATCACCTCCCGCACGGCGCCGAAGGTCTGGGCCGTGTCCTCGAGCCGCTCCTGGAAGGTGCCTTCGTCGGCCATCAGCAGGCGATAGGCGCCGCGCATGGCCACGATGGTCTCGCGCGAGAAGCCGCGGCGCTTCAGGCCCACGAGGTTCAGGCCCTCGAGGTGGGCGTGGTTGCCCCACACCGAGCCGTAGGGGATCACGTCCTTGGTGACGGCCGCGAGCCCGCCGATGAAGGCGTAGCGTCCGACGCGGCTGAACTGGTGGATGGCCGCCAGCCCGCCCATGAAGACGAAATCGCCCATCTCGACGTGGCCGCCCAGCGTCGCGCCCTTGGCCAGCACCACCTGGTCGCCGACGATGCAGTCGTGCGCCACGTGGCTGCCGACCATGTAGAGGCCGTCGGCCCCGATGGTGGTCACGCCCCGGCCCGAGGCTGTGCCGGTGTGCATGGTCACGTGCTCGCGGATGATGTTGCGCGGGCCGATGGTCAGCCGCGTCGGCTCGCCCTTGTGCGCCAGATGCTGTGGCGGCCCGCCGATGTTGGCGAAGCCGTGGATGATGCTGTCCTCGCCGACGTCGGTGACGCCCTCGACCACGACGTGTGAGGTCAGCCGCACGTTGCGGCCGAGCCGCACGCCTTCGCCCACGATGCAGTAGGGGCCGATGACGACGCCCTCGTCGAGCTCGGCGCCGGGCGCCACGATCGCGGTCGGATGGACGGTCGCCATCAGCCTGTCTCCACCAGCATGGCGGCGAAGTCCGCCTCCGCGGCCAGCTTGCCGTCCACCGAGGCCTTGCCGTGGAACTTGAACACGCCGCGGCGATGCAGGGTCACATGCACCTCCATCCGCAGCACGTCGCCCGGCCGCACCGGCTGGCGGAAGCGGCAGTTGTCGATGGACATGAAGAAGATGGTCTTGCCCGCCGGATCGACCTCCAGCGACTTCGACATCAGGACAGCGCCCGTCTGGCCCATCGCCTCGACGATCAGCACGCCCGGCATCACCGGGTTGCCGGGGAAGTGGCCGACGAAGAAGGGCTCGTTGAAGGTGACGTTCTTGATGCCGACGATGGACTCGCCGGCCCGATAGTCCTCGGCCCGGTCCACAAACAGGAACGGATAGCGGTGGGGGATGCGCTCCAGGATCTCGGTGATGGAGACGGCCGTATCGCTCATTCGCCCTTGCCTTCCTTGCGCGCCGCCGCCCGGGCCAGCCAGGCGATCTCGCGCATCCATTGGCGTAGCGGTTTGGCCGGATAGCCGCCCCAGGTCTCGCCCGCGGGCACGTCCTTCATGACGCCGGCGCCCGCCGCGATCTGGGCGCCGTCGCCGATGGTGATGTGGTCGGCCACCCCTGCCCGGCCGCCGAAGGCGACGCCGTCGCCGATGGTGACGCTGCCGGAAATGCCGGTCTGCGCGGCGGCCACGCAGTTGCGGCCCATGCGGACGTTGTGGGCGATCTGCACAAAGTTATCGATCTTGGTGTTCTCCCCCATCACCGTGTCGTCCCAGGCGCCCCGGTCGATGCAGCTGTTGGCGCCGACGGTGACGCCGTCCTGCAGGATCACCCGGCCGAGCTGCGGAATATCGACGATGCCGCCCGCGCCGGCCGTGGCGCCAAAGCCCGCCTCGCCCACCACCGCGCCGGCCATCACCTGCACCCGGTCGCCCAGCAGCGCAAAGCCGACATAGGCGCCCGCGCCGATGCGGCAGTCGCGGCCGATGGCGACGCCGGGCCCGACGACCGCGTTGGGGCCGATGACCGTTCCGCGCCCGACCTTGGCTCCCGGCCCGACGACCGCGCCGGGCGAAAGCACCACGCCGTCCTCAAGCTCGGCGGTCGGGTGGATCGCCTCGCCCGAATGCGCGCGGGGCCGATGAAGGGCGGCGGCGGCCATCGCCCAGGCGGCTTGGGGGCGTGGAGTGACCAGCGCCGCGCATCCCTTCGGCGCCTGCTCGGCCGTCGCTTCGGTCAGGAAACACGCGCTGGCCCGGGTGTCCTTCAGCTCGGCGGCGTAGCGGCGGTCGGACAGGAAGGTCACCGCCCCCTCGCCCGCCTTCGCCAGCGGCGCGGCCAGGCGGATCGCGACCGAGCCGTCGCCGACAAGCGAAGAGCCGGTCAGCGTCGCCAGATCGGCGAGGCTGACCGGCCCCAGGTCTTCGTAGAATCGTGCGTCCGGCATTGTCCCTTAATCAAGGACAGCGGCCAGAACGTCGAGTCGTTTACTGACCGGCGGGTTGGGCCGGCAGGTTTTCGCGGTCGAAGGTGAACTGCTGGATCTTGGCGTTCACGCCCGCCACCACCGTCGGCGTCAGGTCCATCGCCGGGTTGGCGAGGATGACGTTGTCACGCTCGAACAGGATCGAGCAGCGGTTGGCCTGGTAGGCGGCCTTGATGATCGGGTCCATTTCCTGGGCGACGCGCAGGAAGGCCTTCTGCTCGGTGGCCTCGACTTCGCGCTGACGCTGGCCGGCCTTGGTCTGCCAGGCGTTGAAGCGGTTCTGCAGGGCGGTGGCGCGGGTCTGCAGGGTCGCCTTGTCGAGCGTCGTCTTCTGGGCGTCGAGCGCCTTGGCTTCGGTGTCGATGGCGTTGCGCTCGGTCGTCAGCTCGGTGTTCACCGTGCCGATGATCTGCTGCATGCGGGTGCCCACATACTTGCCGACCGTGGAGGTGCCGACCGCCTGCTGGCTGGAGAACACGCAGACGCCAGGCAGGGGCGCTCCGTGGGTCACCGGGGTTTGAGTGGCTCCGGTCTGGGCCTGAGCCTCGGCGAGACCGCCGGAAGAAAGCGTGAGGGCGGCGACCGCAGCGGCGGCGACACCGAATTTCCTGGACGTCATTTGTTTTAAAACCTGGTTGAGGTTGAGAAGCGGAACGTTTGCGTCTTGTCGTAGGGTTCTTTGGCCAAAACGTGACTGATGTCGAACCGGATCGGTCCCATCGGCGAGCGCCAGAAGATGCTGATGCCGGCCGAAGCACGGAAGGCCAGATCGTCTTTCACCCCGGGGTTTGGCACGCCGGGTGAAAGCTGCTTGTCCTCCTTGTCGAGCAGCCCGAGGGTGCCGAAGTCGCTGAACAGGGCGGCCTTGATACCATATTGCTCGGGCAGATAGGTCGGAATGGTGAGTTCCAGCGAACCGACCGCGTAGAGCTTGCCGCCCAGCGAGTCGTCGCGGCCGAAGCTGGTGTCGCGCGGGCCGATGCCGGCGGTGTCGAAGCCGCGGAAGGTGTTGCCGCCCTTGTAGAAGCGGTCGTTGATCCGCACCGGGTCGCCAGACCAGCCCTCGATGTAGCCGGCCGTGGCCGTGGCGCTCAGGATGAAGTCCTTGTTGAAGCCGTGGTACCAGCCCGCGTCGCCCTCGGTGCGCAGGTAGTGCACGTCGCCGCCGACGCCCGCGAGATCCTGGCTGAGGTCGGCGAAGTAGCCGCGGGTCGGCTGGATCGGGTCGTTCCGCCGGTCGAGGCGCACGCCGTAGCCGAGCAGCGAGGTCACGTTCGAACCCTGCTGCTGGCAGAGCACCGTCGAAGCGTAGGCCCCCGAGCACAGCTGGGAGTCGATTGTCACCCGGTCGCTGCGCAGGGTGTAGCGCAGGGACATCGAGGCGTTCTGGGTCAGCGGGAAGCCGAGCCTGAGGCCGATGCCCGTCGAGCTCGTGTCGTAGGCCGTCTGCGAATAGTTGTAGCGGTAGGAATAGATGTCCACGCCCGCCCGCAGGTCGCGGCCCAGGAAGCGCGGCTCGGTGAACGAGAAGTCCACCTGCTTCTGCTGCGAACCGACCGAGACCCGGGCGCGAACGTCCTGGCCGCGGCCGCGGAAGTTCCGCTCCGAGATGCCGAGGTCGAGCACCAGCTGGTCGACCGACGAGTAGCCGGCGCTGAAGGACAGCTCGCCCGTGGGCTGCTCGGTGACCTTGACCTGCAGGTTGGTGCGGTCCGGCTGGGTGGCCGGGGTTTCGGTGACCTCGACGTCCTTGAAGAAGCCCAGCGCCTTGACCTGGTTCTTCGAGCGGTCGACCAGCACGCGGTTGTAGGCGTCGCCTTCGGAGACGTTCATCTCGCGGCGGATGACGTAGTCCAGCGTGCGGGTGTTGCCGATGATGTCGATGCGGTTGATGTAGACGCGCGGGCCTTCCTTCACGTCGAAGACGACGTCGACGGTCTTGGTCTCGCGGTTGGGCACGTAGCGCGGCGTCACGTCCACGAAGGCGAAGCCCGCCGCGCCGGCCGCGAAGGTGAGCGCGTCGGTCGCCGCCTCGATCTTGTCGTCCTCGTAGATCTGGCCCGAACGGATCGGCAGCAGCTGCTCGAGCACCTTGGCGTCGAGCTTCTTCAGCTCGGTGTTCACGCTGACCTTGCCGAACTTGTACTGCGGGCCTTCGTCGAGCGTGTAGGTGATGGCGAAGCCGTTCTTGTCGGGCGACAGCTCGGCGATCGCGGAGATCACGCGGAAGTCGTAGTAGCCCTTGTTCCGGTAGAACTTGCGCAGCTTCTCGCGGTCGTACTCGACCCGGTCGGGGTCGTAGTTCGCGTTGTTCGACAGGAATTTGTACCAGTGGCTCTCCTGGGTGACGATCACGTCGGTGAGGTCGTTGTCGGAGAACTTCTGGTTGCCCAGGAAATTGATGTCGAGGACGCCGCTCTTGGGCCCCTCGTTGATCTCGAAGATCAGGTCGACGCGCTTTTGCGGCAGCTCGACGATCTTCGGCGTGACGGTAGCGGAGATCCGGCCGGCGCGGCGGTAGAGCTCGATGATGCGCTGGACGTCCTGCTGCACCTTGGCGCGGGTGAAGATGCCGCGCGGCCGCACCGTCACCTCGTCCTTCAGCTTGTCTTCCTTGAGCGCCGAGTTCCCCTCGAAGAGCACCTGGTTGATGATCGGGTTCTCGACGACGCTGACCACCAGGGTCGTGCCCTGCAGCTCGATCTGCACGTCGGAGAACAGGTCGGTCTTGAAGAGGGTCTTCAGCGCAAGGTCGATCCGCGCCGGGTCGACCGTGTCGCCCACCTGGATGGGCAGGTAGGACAGGATGGTGCCCTGCTCGATCCGCTCGTTGCCCTTGACCACGATCTCGCGGACCAGGCCCGTCGGGATCGGCGCGGCTTCCGCGGGCGGAGGCGCGGCCTCGGCGGGAGGCGCAGCCTCGGCGGCCGGCGGCGCGGCCGTGGCATCCGTTGGCGCTGGAGCTGGAGCCGGAGCCGGCGGCGTGGCCGCGTCCTGCGCAAAGGCCGGTGCTGTGAGACAGGTCGTCCCCATCAGCAGCGCGAGACCGGAGACAAACGCGGCGCCGCGGGCGCTGGATTTCTTCATAAGGTCAACCATCGACGGGGCCAGGCGGGCGTTCAGGAGAACAGACCGCCGAGGAAGTGAAACACACGCAGACGCTGGAGGTCGTTCCAGGTGGCGAACAGCATGAATCCGAGCAGTAGCGCAAGGCCCACGCGATATCCGGCCGCCTGGACCCGGGCCGCCAGCGGCCGGCGGGCTAGGGCTTCATAGGCGTAAAACAGCAGGTGCCCGCCATCGAGCACCGGCACGGGAAGAAGGTTCATGAAGCCGATGCTGACCGACAGCACGGCGGTGAGGCTTAAGAGGGCCACCATGGCCCCCAGGATCATCGAGGGCAGGTCCGGCGCGCCCTGCGCGCCCGCCTTGGCCACCTTGCCAGAGGCGTCGGCGATGCCGACCAGGCTGCCGAGCTGGTCGGCGGGGACCTCGCCGCGCACGAGGCGGCCCAGGTAGAAGACCGTGGTGCCGAGCACCTCGCCGGTGCGCTTGACGCCCTCGACCGAGGCTTCGAAGGGATTGTAGCGGACGGTGACCGCCTGGTCGGGCGGCAGCGCCACCACGCCAAGCTGGCCCACCTGCACCTTCCCGGCGACCGGGTCGTCGACCACCTTCAGGGCGGGCGTTGCGACGAGGTGGATTTCGTTTTTGGACCGCTTGATCAGGAAGTCGATGGAATCGCCCGCGCGCATGCGTACGTAGCGGCTCATCTCCTCGAAGCCCTGGATGCGGTGGCCGTCGACCGCCAGGACCTGGTCGCCCGCGTGGAAGCCCGCACGCTCGGCGGCGCTGCCGGGCTGCACCGCCGCCACCCGCGCCGGCAGCGTCAGCTCGCCAAAGACGCCGAGCAGCAGGGCGAAGAGCACGCTCGACAGCACGAAATTCGAGAACGGCCCGGCGGCGACCACCACGGCCCGCTGCCAGAGCGGCTTGAAATGGAAATAGCGCTTGAGCGCCTGCGGCCCCTCTTCGGCGAGGATCCAGTGGCGCATCTCCTCCAGGTCTTCCTTGTCGGGGACGCTGGCGGCGTTTTCGTCGCCGGCGAAGCGGACATAGCCGCCCAGCGGAATCCAGCCGATCCGCCATTCCACGCCCGACTTGTCGTACCAGCTGGCGATGGCGCGGCCAAAACCGATGGAGAAGCGGTCCACCGCGACGCGCATGCTCTTGGCGGCCGCGAAGTGGCCAAGCTCGTGCACCGTGACGACGAAGGTCAGCACGAACAGGAACGAAGCGATGGTGATCAGCGCCGATTGCGCGAAGCCGAGCATGACGTCAGTTCCTCACCATGGAGGGACGCCGGCCGCCTTCGAGAACATCGGCCGCCACGCGGCGGGCGCTCTCGTCGGTCATTATAGCGTTCTCCAGTGCGTCGCCGCTCGCCCCCCCGGGTAGACCCCCCATGCCGTTCAGGCGATCGAGGGTCTCAGCCACCGCGGCGGCAATATCGAGAAAGCCGATCCTGCGGTCAAGGAAAGCCGCCACCGCGACCTCATTGGCTGCATTCATCGCCGCCGGTGCGTATCCGCCCATTTCCAGCGCGTGGCGGGCGATGCCGATCGAGGGGAAGCGTTGCGGGTCGGGCGCCTCGAAGGTCAGCTGGCCCATGGCGGCGAGGTCGAGCCTGGGCGCGGGCCACGGCAGCCGGTCGGGCCAGGCGAAGGCGCAGGCGATGGGGGCGCGCATGTCGGGCGGGCCAAGCTGGGCCAGGGTCGAGCCGTCCACGTACTCGACCATGCTGTGAACCACCGACTGGGGATGCACCAGGACCTCGATACGCTCCGCCGGCGTGGCGAACAGGTAGGACGCCTCCACCATCTCGAGGCCCTTGTTCATCATCGTGGCGGAATCGATCGAAATCTTGGCGCCCATGCTCCAGTTGGGATGGGCGACGGCCTGTTCGGGGGACGCCGCCGCCATCTGCTCGCGCGTCCAGGTGCGGAAGGGGCCGCCCGAAGCCGTCAGGATCAGCCGCGAGACGCGGTTCGCGCAGGCGGGCTGCAGGACCTGGAAGATGGCCGAGTGCTCGGAATCGACGGGGATTACCTGCCCGCCGGCGGCGCGCGAGGCCTCCAGCAGCGCGGGCCCGGCGCAGACCAGGCTTTCCTTGTTGGCGAGCGCGATGGTCGAGCCCGCCCGCGCCGCCGCCAGCGTGGGCGCAAGGCCCGCCGCGCCGACGATGGCCGACATCACCCAGTCGGCCCCCTCGCCCGCCACATCGACGACGGCCTGCTGACCGGCCGCGATTTCGATGCCGGTGCGGGCCAGCCGGGTCTTCAGCTTGGGGAGTTGGGCCTCATCCTCGATCACCACGATCCTGGGCCGCCAGCGCAGGGCCTGCTCGATCAGCCGCTCGGCGTTGCGCCCGGCGGTCAGGGCCAGGATTTCGACCTCGGCGCCGGACTCCTCGAACAGGCTCAGCGTCGAGACGCCGATCGAGCCGGTGGAGCCCAGGATGGTGACGGAGCGGGTCAATGGATGAAGCCCCTCAGCGCCAGGAGCCGGGCGATGGCGATCACCACGATCGCGAACATCAGCCCGTCCACCCGGTCCAGCAGCCCGCCGTGGCCCGGGATCAGGTCGCCCGAGTCCTTCACCCCGAACCGGCGCTTGAGCATGGATTCCCAGAGGTCGCCCGCCATCGTGGCCAGCCCTCCAGCCAGTCCGACGGCCGCGGCCCAGAACCAGACCAGCTCGGCGTCGGTGAAGCGGCTGACCACCACGGCGGTGACCATCGCGCCCGCCAAGCCTCCGAAGAAGCCCGACCAGGTCTTGTTGGGCGAGAAGCGGGGCCACAGCTTGGGCCCTTTCAGGGCGCTGCCGACCAGGAAGGCGAAGATGTCGGCCGCCCAGGTCACGGCGAAGATCATGATGGTCCAGCTGATCCCGTGCGGCATCGCCCGCACCCAGAACAGCGAGATGGCCGCCGGCGCGATGTAGATGACGCCATAGGCGGTGTCGGCGGGACGCTCGGACAGCGTGCGGCCCACGACGGCGGCCACGATCGCGCCGACGCCCGCCAGCACCCAGGCGATGCGGTAGTGGCCGTAGTAGGCGGAGAACAGGCCGGCCAGGATCGCCACGGTCACCGCCGCGGCGACCCGGATCGGGGCGCCCGGCGCGCTCATCCCGCCCCACTCCAGCGCCAGCAGCGCGACCGAGACGGCGGCCAGCAGCAGCAGCACCCAGCCGCCGAAATAGACCGCGGCCACGGCGGCCGGGATCAGCACGACCGCGGAGGCCGCCCTGAGGCCCAGGTTGCTCCAGTCGAAGCGCCTAGCCTGTTGCGAGGACGTCATTGCTCACTCCGCCGTATCGCCGCTCACGGGTGTGAAACTCGGCGATGGCGGCCTTCAGATGCTCCGGCCCGTAGTCCGGCCACAGGACGTCCTGGAAGACGAGTTCGGCGTAGGCAGCCTCCCAGAGCAGGAAGTTGGAAATGCGGCGCTCGCCGCTGGTGCGGACGATGAAGTCGAGCGGCGGATCGCCGGCCGTCGACAGCCGCCGTTCGAACGCCGCCTCGTCGAGGTCCTCCGGCCGCGCCCGGCCCGCCGCCACGTCCTCGGCGAAGCCCCGGGCCGCGTCCAGGATGTCCGCCCGGCCGCCGTAGTTGAAGGCGACCCGCAGCAGGAAGCGGTCGTTGTGCGCCGTGCGGTTCTCGGCCCGGTCGATGACCTCCAGGATGTCGGGCTTCAGCCCCGTGCGGCGGCCCAGCACCTTGACCCGCACGCCCTCGCGCTCCAGCCGTTCGAGGTCGGTGGCGACATAGGACTTCAACAGGCCCATCAGCTCGGCGACCTCGGCCATCGGCCGGCGCCAGTTCTCGGTGGAAAAGCCGAACACCGTCAGCGTGCCGACCCCGCAGTCGGGCGCGGCCTCGACGGTGCGTTTGAGCGCCTTCACGCCCTCGTGGTGGCCCACCGTGCGCGGCAACCCGCGCCGCTTCGCCCAGCGGCCGTTGCCGTCCATGATGATGGCGACATGCAAAGGCGCCGGCCCCTCCGAGGAGCCTGCCGCCCGCTGCTGCAAGCCGCTTTTGGAGGGCATGTTCCTGGCGTTTCCCTTGCCGGCAGACCGCGCCGGCGGTCAGACCTGCATGATCTCTTGTTCTTTTGTTTTCAAGGCCTCGTCGATGCGCTTGACGGCCTCGTCGGTGAGCTTCTGGACGTCGGTCTCCATCCGCTTGTGCTCATCCTGATTGATGGCGTGGTCCTTCTCGGCCTTCTTCAGGTCGTCCATGGCGTCGCGGCGCACGTTGCGCACGGCGATGCGCTGCTGCTCGGCATACTTGCCGGCCAACTTGGCGAGGTCCTTGCGGCGTTCTTCGGTGAGCGGCGGGATCGGGACGCGCAGGTTCTGGCCCTCCACGACCGGATTGAGCCCAAGGCCCGCGTTGCGGATCGCCTTTTCCACCGAGACGATCAGGCCCCGGTCCCAGACGCTGACGGTGATCGAGCGCGGCTCCGGCACGGTGACCGAACCCACCTGGTTCAGCGGCATCGAGGCGCCGTAGGCGTCCACATGGACCTGGTCGAGCAGGGTGGCGGAGGCGCGGCCCGTGCGCAGGGTGGCGAACTCCTCCTTCAGGGCCGCCACCGCCTTGTCCATCCGATCACGATACTTCGAAAGCACCGGCTTTTCGGTCGTCGCCATGAGCGGCTCTCCCCTTATTGTTCGACGAAGTGCGGGTCTTCAGCGATCGTGGTGTGCACGCCGTCGCCGGTCAGCACGCTCAGCAGGTTGCCCCGGCCCCGGATCGAGAAGACCACGATCGGGATGCCGTTCTCCCGCATCAGGCTGATGGCGGAGGCGTCCATGACCTTAAGATCCTTGGCCAGAACCTCAAGATAGCTGAGCCGCTCGTAGCGCTGGGCCGTCTTGTCCTTCTTCGGATCGGCCGTGTAGACGCCGTCGACGCTGGTGCCCTTGAAGAGGGCGTCGCAGCCCATTTCCGCGGCCCTGAGCGCCGCGGCTGTGTCGGTCGTGAAGAAC
Organism: uncultured Caulobacteraceae bacterium; assembly: GCA_946480495.1. Next base: position 689 of record CAMLKO010000002.1, on the reverse strand, counting down.
GGATTGCCCGTGCCCGCCGCGAAGATCACCACCCGGCCCTTGTCCAGGTGCCGCTGGGCGCGGCGGCGGATGTAGGGCTCGCACACCGTCGCCATCGGGATCGCCGACTGCACCCGGGTGTGCACCCCGATCCGCTCGAGCGCGTCCTGCATGGCCAGCGCGTTCATGACGGTCGCCAGCATGCCCATGTAGTCGGCGCTGGCCCGCTCCATCCCCTTGGCGGCGCCGGCCAGTCCGCGGAAGATGTTGCCGCCGCCGATGACGAGGCAGAGCTCGACCCCCGTCGCGACGATTTCCTTAATATCCTGAGCCACATCGGCGACGGTCTTCATGTCGATGCCGAATGGGGAGTCCCCCATCAGCACCTCGCCCGAAACCTTCAGCAGGATCTTCTTGTAGCGGGGCGCGCGTCGGGTCATCGGGGTCTCACGAGTCAGACGGCTCAATTTAGATCACGCACGAGCCGCTACAAAAAGCCCTTCCCCCTGGACGAGGGAAGGGTTGGGCAATCCAATAAATCGTCATCACCCGGCGAAGTCCGGGTGACCCAAGCAGAAGTGCAAGCCTTGCTCCGCTCCTTGGGTCCCCCGGATCGGCCTGCGGCCGACCGTGGGATGACGATGAAGAGTTGGCGCTACTGGCCGCCCGTCATCGAGGCGACTTCGGCGGCGAAGTCGTCGGTCTTCTTC
>CAMLKO010000001.1 GCA_946480495.1 uncultured Caulobacteraceae bacterium | reverse complement strand
CCGCGGCGCGCTGCGAGGCGGCGGCGACGGCGTCCTGCCTGACTTCCACGCCGCCCAGCGCCTTGCTCGCGCCGGCCGAAGCGGCGGCGATCTGACTGTATTCCACCTTGGCGGCCTGCAGGGCTTCCGCCTGCCGGACGGCGGCCGCGCCGGCGGACTCGGCCGCCCCCACAAGCTGCCGCTGTTGGGTTTCTGACGCGCGTAGCGCCGCGTTCGCCTCACGGTGGGCGACGGTGGCCGTCTGAACGGCCGCCTTCTGCTCCAGATAGGCGATGCTGCCGTGATCGACCCGGTCGGAGAGGAACTTCAGCGAGGCGGCCTGGGCGTCCAGGTCGGCCTTCGTCTTCTGGACTGCCGCCCCCAACTGCGCGGTCCGGGCCGCGCTCTGGGTCACGGCGGCTGCGAGACGGGCCTGTTCGGCCACCGCCGATTCGCTGGCCTTCTCCAGGCGTGTGACGGCCGCCGCCGCGCGATCCAGATGCCCGGCGACCTGGCCGAGGGATTCCAGTGCTTTGACTTCGTTGCTGAGGACCCGGAACTGCTTGCCGAGCTCGCCGAGCAGACCTTCGGTCTTGTCGGCGCTGCTTCCGATGGCGTCCTGAACGCCGAGAAGGTCCTTCAGCGACGCGACGATCTGACCGACCGTCTGCGTGACTTCGTTCTTCGCCCGGATGATCAGTTCGACGTCGTTGCGGCCGTTTGCCATGTCAGCCCTCGGTCAATTGCTCGACAGTCGTCCGGAACAGGGTTCCGGCATCGGCCGAAATCACGGAGGAGACCGCCAACTGGAGGAGGACTGCTTCACTGGCCAGTTGCCGGTTAAGGCGGTCGGTGACCAGCATCGCTTCGTCCGCCACCATGCCGAGGGGGTAGCAGCGGGCTCGGGGATGTCCGTGGGCCAGGAGTAGGGAAACCTGACGCCGGATGTCCCAGAGCCAAGCCTTCAGGTCTGTAGGCCCTGAAGGGTCTTGGTCGCGCCGCTCGCCATTCGGATGACGGTCTCTAATGCTTTTTTTAGTTCGGCCTCGCTGGCGAACGTCAGCGCGCCGATCTTCTCAAGGGCATCGACCTGGCACGGGAACGGGAGCTTGCGAACCACGTCCGCCCGCTCGGGCTCGTCCGCCGCCATGGCGATGACTTCGACCATCAGGTCCGGGGCTTCGTCGAGCAGTCTCGCGCCCAAGACGGCGGAAACTTCCAACGCGGCCTCGGGATCGGAAACCATCCGGTCGAAGAGCCCCGACATCACCGAACTGTGGCGTCTGAACAGGGCGGTCAGGTCCTCGATCGTCAGGCCCCGGACGGAAAATTCTCCGCCCGGGGTGACCACCGTTTCGGATGACAACTTCAGGTCTGAAAGCGCCATCGTCGATTACGCCGTGAACGCCCGGCCATCGGCCAGGATCGCCGGAACGGTCGTCTTCTTGAGCACTTCGACGTTGAACGGGATCGCCTGCCACTCCTCGCCCTTCAGGGCGTAGTCGCCGTTCGGGGTGATCTTGACCCACGGCATGAAGTAGTCGGTGTCGGCGCCCTTCGGGTTGTAGGCGACGAAGCGCAGCGCGCCTTCCACCGGCTCGGTGCCGGAGATCACCCGCTCGCGCGTCGAGGCCGCCACGTCGTAGGTGATGTCGAGGTCGTCGTTGAGCAGGATCGCGCCGCCCTCGACGATCGCGATCCGGCCGAGATCCGCGTCGACCGTGTAGTCGGTATCGACGACGAAGGTCGTGGCGCCCATCTCGACCACGACGTTGGACACCTTTCGGACCCCGGAGGGCGTGTCGTCGGTCGTGCCGAGCTGGTATTCCAGGCCGGGCTCGACGTCGGTCAGCGTCTCGGTCGAACCGACCGCGGCTTCCGTGGTCAGCGTGTCGTGTTCGCCGAAGAAGAACAGGGCGACGTTCTTCAGGTCGATGTTGTCGGTCGTCAGGGTGCCCTTGCGGTTGACCTGGATGGCGACCGAGTCGTCCTTCTCGCGGATGCCCGCGTCGGAGTTGAAGTGGTCGAGGTTCTCGGCGTCGATCGTCAGCGCGAACGCCGGCGTGTTGCCGAGGTAGCGTTCGCCGATGGGCGTCTGGGTGTCGGTCTTGAACGGCGCGAAATAGAGTCGGCCGCGTCCGAGGGTGTATTTTTGCTGAGCCATGGGAGTCAACTCCGGTTTGAGGGTTCACTATTAGGGTGAAACTTCCCTTATGAAAAGGGGTCGTCTAGGTCCTCGACGAGGCCGAGGGTGACGGGAAGCCAGAAGTACGCCTTGTCGGACACTTCATCAGGGGGGCGGACCACGCCTGAGCCGACCTTGATGTCGGTCACGCGGCCTTCCATTCCGAGGATGTTCTGACCGGCGCCCTTCTCGTAAACGCGCTGGCGCTGGAGAATCAGGGCTCGCTTGCAGTCGGCCATGAGGAAGTGCGCGGGATCGGTGGGGTTGTCGTGGTCATCCTTCACGAAACCCTGGACGTGGAGCACCCATGCGCCCGTGCTGCTGGTCCCGTCCTCGCCGGCGGTCAACTGATCTTCGCCGATCGGCGGCTCGAGGATCGAGACCATTGTCTCGGGATCGTCGTCGCCGAACAGGTTGCGTCCGCGAAACACGGCGTTGGCGAGGGTGTAGGTGTAGACCCCTTCTTCCGCGGCGATAGCCGCCAGGCAGTCCGTCAGACCGTCCAGCACGCGAAGGCGGAAAGGGCGGTCGGTCATTTGCGCAGATCCAGCAGGCGGTTGAATTCGTCTTCGAGGAAATCACCCATGGCCGGCGCGATCTCAGGCGCCACCGAGCGGAACACCTGGTCGACGGACGGTCCGTAGAGCAGCCACAGCTTGTCGGTGATGCGGAACGGCTTGTAGGCGGTCTTCGGCTTGCCGCCTTTGGTGCGGACGGCCAGGCCGAGGTTGAAGCTGGAATCGGAGAAGCTCTTGCCCGACTTCAGGCGCATCAGGAACGCACCCGGCATGGCCCTCGCGGAGCCCGGCTTGACCTGAACGCGGACGCCGCCCCGGCGGCCGACCCTGCCGCTGGTGGCGAACCTCGCCAGGGACGTGGGACGGCTGCGGCCGGCGACAACCCCGGTCAGGGACAGGCCCTGGGCGCGTTTGGTGATCTTGAGCCTGGCGTCTTCGCCACTGAGGTAGCGCGCCAGAAAGGCGACCTGTTCGCGGATGCGCCGGGCGCCCAGCGCCCGGGCTCGCTCCGTGGTCTTGTTCACGGCCTGACGCGCCGCCGTCAGGACCTCGGCCGGCAACGCCTCGATCGAGGTGATGGCGTCCAGTCCTTCGACGGCAAAAACGTAGGTGGCGCTCATGCGATCACCCGACTTAGGCCGGGGTGACCCATGCGAGCGTCGCGACGCCGCCGACATCGGTGACGGTCAGCACCTTGCCGGCGTCGCCGATCACGAAGGCCGGGATGGTGCTGCGGTCGGCCAGTTCGTCGAGCGCTTCCTGCGCGGAGTCGCCCGCCAGTCCGGACGTGCCGTTGTCGTAGGTGATGGCCGTCGCCGCGTAGGTCGCCGGGTTTTCGCCGACGCCGGCCGCGTCGAGCGCCGCCTGCACCTGTACGTCGAGAATGCCCATCGCGCGCTTGAAGGCGTTCTTCAGGGCGACCAGGCCGCCGCCGCCGGTAGGGAGGCCGAGATTTTCGGTCGTTGCCATGGGGTATCTCCTATTTTGATTATGGGTTTTCACCTTATTAGTGAATCACCTACTACGAAAGTTGCGCTCGGACCAGCCCTTAAACGCTGAGCCGCCCGTCGCAGCGCCAAGGCGGCGAGCCTGGCGTTGTGGCCCGGACGCCGCTGGCGCGCGATCTTCTGCGCCCCAATTCTCGTCCTGCACTCGACGACGCTGGGCATCCTCGCCCTCGCGCCGCTGCCGTTCCTGCATCTCTGGCGGCCTAGCTTCTCGGAAAAGCGGTCGTCGGAACCGAGAAGTTGGTATCGGTCGCGTAGCGGGCGACGCCCTTGGTCACGCGGATTTCGTCGAGGTTGCCCTTGAGGTACTCGGTAAGGCTGCCGGAAAAGACGGCGCCCATGCGCAAGCCTGACGTGCTGTTGAAAAGCGCGGACGCGCTGGACACGCTGGCGACACAAACTCCATCAATATACATGCGCCACGTGTTGCCTGACCTATCCACCGCGAGGTGATACCAAGTATCCGCCGTAGGTGTCCAGTTTGCGCTAAGTAAAACGGAAGCTGAGCTGCCGTTGCTGCTTATGACAAAACGAAGTATATTGGTTGCGGCGCTGCCCAGATAGTCGAAAAGCCAGCTTCTCTGGTTTCCGGTCGTGTCGTATTGCGAAATGAGCGCCTGGGCGTTCTCGATATAAGTGGCGTCGAAATACCCCCATAGCTCGACAGTGAAGTCGCCCGTGAAGTTCCAGTCGGCCGAATCCGCAAAGGTGATGTTGTCGATGCCGCCGTCGCAGCGCAGCGAGCCGGTGCCGAATTTCTTTATCGCCGTGACGACCTGGGCGTCATTGTTCACGCCGGCATTACCCCGTGCGGCGTGGCTTTCGTCGGTAAAGGTCGTCGAGCCGTTCGCGCCGTCGCAACTCAGCAGCAGGACCGTACTGGTGAAGTAGGTATCGGTCTGGGCAACAGCAGCAGCCAAGTAGCAGTTTACGACCTCACAGATCATGGCAGGCGGAACTGCATTTCGACCATCAGGCCCTTCGCCCCGGTCCCTGCCACGTCGATGTCGATCCGCAGCATGTCGCCCGTCGCGACGTCATCGTGCGCCGCGTCGATCACCGCCGCAGTCGTGGCGTCCTTGCTGTCGGTTTCGGTCGCGTCGATGGTCAATTTCGTGGAGAGCATGTCCACGGCATCGGTTACGTTGGCGATCTGGATTGTGGGAATCCCGGAGCTTGAAACGGCCGTGATGGCGGCGGCGACTCCGACAAGGTTCATGCCGTTTAGCGTCGAAGGAACGCGCCAATAGGCCTTGCCGTCGCCCGTGGTGATCGCCGAACCGTTCGGGTCGCTGATGGCCAGGGTGATCGTCGCGGTGCCGAGATTTGAGCCCGCGAGCGCATCGGCGGTCAGCGCCTTGGTCGTGTCCGTCCCGGTGTTGATGTCTGAGGCGACTGCGGCCGGCACATTGATGTCGATCGTGTCCCCGCCGTCGTTCGGCGTAACGACGGCCAGGCCTGTGTCGGTCAGGGCCGCCCCGATCGCATCCCGAGCCTTCTCGTCGGTGTAGGCCGAAGCGTCCACGTAGGCCTTCACCGCCTTCTGCGTCGCAACCCGACCGTCGCTGTTGGCCGCGAGCGCCGTGTCGGTGTCCGACTGCAGGTAGGCGCCGGTGTTCAGTCCGTCGATGTTGGTCTGGATGATCGACCATGCCGCACCGACCGTCGCCTGGCTGCCTGCCGCCGTGGCGTCGGTCAGGCAGATGACGATGTCGCCGATCTCGACGTTGATCCCAGCAGCCCCGCCGATCTTGCCCGCCACAGACACCCGGTAGGTCCAGCCGCGATCCGCGGCCGGATAGTTGGGGTTTGCCGAACAGTCGATCACCCCCTTGAACACCATGGCGTCCTGCGCCGCGACGATCTGGTCGACGTAGGTCTTGACCGCCTTCTGGCTGGGGAATTTCGCGTCGCTGTTGGCAGCCAGGGTTCCGTCAGTGTCGATCCCGAGATTGGTCCGTGCGGAGGCCGGGTCGGGCAGGTCCGAGAGATTGTTGGCGCGCTGCGCGTAGCGAGCGTCCGCCTGGGCCTGTGTCAGGCCGCTAGATCCTCCTCCACCCGTCGAGCCGCCGGTCGTCTGGATGGAGATGTCGTCGATGTGGAAACCGATCGAGCCGCCGCTGTCGAAGATCCGGAGCTGGTCGATCGGCGTTCCCGCCGGCAGCGCGAAGTCGATCAGAGGGATGACGAGCTGCTGGTAGGCCGTCGTGATCGAGCTGTCGAAACCGTAGGCGCCGCTCTGGATCGTGCGGGCTACGCCCTGAACGACGCCGGCGGTGGCCCACCGCAGCGTCAGGGTCTTCTTGTTCGCCCAGGTCGCCTTCGAACGGATGAACAGGATCAGATTGCCGGCGGCGTCCAGCGTCCGGGTCGACGCCCGAGTAAGAACGACACCCGCTCCGTTGGAAACGGTCGTACCCTCGATGTCCTTCGTCCCGCCATGGGGATTGACGACCGACGCCGGATTGAAGCCCGCCCCCACCGTAGACGTCGTCCATTCAGCGTTCTCGGCATAGACGACTTCGTTCGTCACCCCGGGCAGACTCGTCGCCGCTGCGGGGACCAGAATGAAAGTCAGAAACAGTTGGGTCGAAGGGTCGAGATCGGGCTGCGACGGCGAAGCGGCGGCCGTGCCGGTGATCTTGACCAGGGCGCCCGTGTCGTCCAGGGCGAGCACGTCGATCCTGCCGAGCGTCGCGTCGGCGGCGTCCAGGGTGACGCTCTGTTCGACACTCGTGAACAGTGTTCCGCCGATGTAGTAGGACGCCGCCGAAACCGTGAAGGACAGGTTTGCGGTGTTGTTGACGCCGCCGCCCGACACCAGCCCGGTAATCGCCGCTTCGTTGGCGCTGCTCCCCGCCGCGGCGATGCCGGCCGCGATCTTCTCCGACGACCAGGTGAGCGCGGGATCGGTCGTGGTGTCGTCGATGACGAGCGTGCCGTCAGCGCCGTCAGCGCCGGGATCTCCCTGCGGACCCTGAATACCTTGCGGTCCTTGGATTCCCTGAATGCCCTGTGGTCCTTGCGCACCGTCAGCGCCATCGGTCCCGTCAGCGCCGGGGTTGCCCTGCGGACCCTGAATCCCCTGGATACCCTGGATGCCCTGAGGCCCTTGGGCCCCATCGGCTCCGTCAGCGCCGGGATCTCCCTGCGGTCCTTGAATCCCCTGTATGCCCTGCGGACCCTGGGCGCCGTCAGCACCATCGACGCCGGGGTCGCCCTGAGGGCCCTGAGGGCCCTGAGGGCCTTGGGGCCCGGTCAGTTCGCCAACCAGGCCCTCGAGATAGCCCTTGGAGACCGCGTCCCCGGCGTCTGCCGCATCCGGCAGGCCCTTCACTCGGGCTACGCCGCCGAAGTCGAGATCGGTGTTGACCTGGCGAGTCGCCATGACAGTCCCCTAGACGCAGCGCGCGGTGCCGGTCTGCGGCGCGGCAAAATGGATGAGGCATTGATTGAGCGAGACGTGGGTGACGGAGGCTTCGAGCTCTTCGCCCGCCTCGTCGGAGACGGCGACCACCGGCTGATAGCCCAGCATGTGATCGACCACCCACTCGTCGGACGCGACGGTCTGGGTGTGGAGATAGCCCGCCACCGCCATGCCGGGATGGCCTGGGATCGCAGGAATGTAGGGGTCCGAGTCTTCGGGAACCGGCAGTCCGACCGTCTCGGAAGCCGAGAGCCGCACAACATGGGCGCTCACGAACTCGTCGTCGGGCGGCAGGATGCGGTCGATCCGATAGGCTTCGCCGACCTGAACGGAGATCACCCCGCCGCGGGCAGGACGATCGACCTGGGCCCGGTGAAAGATGATCGTCGGAACGGCGGCCTCGGCCTTGGCCGAGTAGGCCGGAGCCTGGGAGCCGCCGAGCTCTTCGAATTTGGTGTGGATGCGGACGTTGACCGGAAGCGGGTCAGCGGCGCCCACAAGAAACAGAGCCGGGACCTGCATGCGCCCATGCAGGTCCCGACGTGCGCGACGCTTGATGTCACGCAGGAGAGGCATGTCAGCCGACCAGGTCGGCGTTGGCGACAGGCTCTTCGACCACCGTTTCGGGCTTGTAGTCCGAGATCCAGGCCGCTGCCGCGTCCTTACTTTCGAGGCCCTTCACGAGCGGCTCGCCGTCAGCCCCGACCACGGCCCATTTGCCGGCGCCCTGGTGCTTGGCGGTCAGTTCGACCACGGGTTCGACGACCGGCTCGATGACGGGTTCGACCACGGGCGGTGACGTGACTTCGGGTTCGGTCGGGCTCGCGTCCTTGGCCTTGACCACGGCGCCCTGCTTGTGCAGGTCGGCGTATTCGGCCGCAGTGACCTCGAACTCGGTCTTCGGGGCGATGATTTCGATCGGCTTGTCCGGATTGGGACGCCGATGAATCGTGTGAATCGCAACAACTTTCATAGGTAGTCTCCCTGATTTAGTGAATCAGAGGCGACTCGAGTGAGCCGCCTCTGAGTCCACTTAGGCCAGCACGCGGGCGCGCAGCGTGCAGTTGGGGTTCACCGGGATCATCAGCGGAGCCGATTGGCTCATGATGAACCGGGCGGACGGGTCGTCCTGGTCCCACATCTTGGTGAAGATGTCGGCGGGCTGCAGGCCGGCCTTCGCGTCCAGGATGGCGCCGAACGCCTTCACGCCTTCCACGCCCGGGCCGCTCAGCAGCACGTCCTTGGAGTTCATGAAGGGCACGACGGTGCCCGCGTCGTCCTGGTAGGTGTCGTTGTAGACATAGACGTCCAGGCCGGCGCCGAGCGTGCCGACGAACCGGACCGGCGCGGGCTTGGTGAGACCCGTCTGGATCGTCAGCTCCGTGTTGCCACGACGCGTCGAATCCATCTGTTCCATCAGCCCTTCGTCCTTGCGCATCACGGCCCAGACGGAGGCGCCGACAGTCAGTCGGTTAGCCATGCCGCCGAAGTCGGCGATGGCCATGAGGTCCATCCAGCTCTGGATGTTGTCCAGGATGTCCACGCCCGTATCGCCCCAACGAGCGCCGACGCCCAGGGTGATCGAGTGCCCGCCGGCGCGGCCGAAGTCGACCACTTGCGCCGGATAGCCATCGCCCTGCACCGTCACGGCGCCGTAGAGAGCCGCCTGCGCCGCCATCCATTCCCACAGGCGGGTGATGATCGCGCGGTGATGCTGGACCACGCGCGCCACTTCGCCGTCGAAGTTGGCTTGCGGGCTGCGCGGCGTCAGGGTGAACAGGTCGCCCGGCTGGCGGCCGGTCTGTTCCACCGGACGCACGGCGTCCTTCGGCTTGGAGTAGGCGGGCTTGAACATCTGCACGCCCGAACCGGTCCGCTTGAAGGTCGGCTTGCCGGGGACGGAAGGCAGTACGAACGGCGCGATCTTGCGGCTCGAACCGATCTTCTCGAAGATGATCTCCTCGGACGTCGACATGTGCGAGCCCGGGAAGAGCAGGTCGAGGAAATAGGTCGTCGGCGCCTCGAGGCGCTTGTCGTACATCGTCGCGTACAGTTCGCGCGAGGTATAGATTGGGAAATCCATCGGAGTGGTCCTTTCTGTTTGCTAGGCCGGACCGACTACGGCGTGGCCGTGGCGGGGGCGCGGACGAAGATGAGCGGGGCGGCGGCTTCGAAGGCCAGGCGCTTGAGCTCGTCGGTGTTGTAGGAGGCGTCCCAGACCAGGGCGTCGGGGTTGAACACTCCGGCGCGATAGACCGGGATGCTGTCGTCCGTCGCACCGGCAATCACGGTGATGCCGATGGCGTCGGTCGTGCCGGCGACCGCAGCGATCAGCGTGCCGTCGACGTCGCGGCCGACGACCGTGAACGCGGCCAGGTCGTCGGTGCCGACGATCTCGTCCGTGGTCGCGACCTGCGGGTTGTCGCCGGTGATCAGGACCGGGAAGTTGACCACCGTGTCCGTATCGGACGCGGCGAGGCCGGCGGTGGCGGCCGGGTTGGTGATGTCGATGCTCATGACAATCTCCTTGTGGGCTTAGCCGTTAGGCCGACGCCGCTTGCTTGCCGTAACCGGCGTTGGTGAGGATGCGGTCGGCGACCGCGACGGGGGTGTCGGCGCCGGTTTCCTCCGCGCCCGGCGAACCGAGTTCCGGATTGTCCTTCGCCATGGCCGCTTCGAAGAGCGCCTGTTCGGCCGGGGTACGCTTGGCCGCGGCAGCCGCTTCCTCGGCGGTCGGTTGTTTGGCGGCCGGCTTCTCTTCGGCCAGCTTGCCGAGGAAGGCCGACGCCTGATCGGCCGTCATGTCGGTGTCCATGGCGGCGGCGAGCGCGGCGGCCGGACGGGTCTTGGCGTTGTCGCAGCCGAGGATGGCCGTGATGCGGGCCTTTTCGGCGACGGCGCCTTCGGCAAGGCCGGTAGCGTGGCCTGCGGCGGTCCCTTCCGTCACGCCTTCGGCGCGAGCGGCGGAGATGGCGGCCTGGGTAGCCGCCGACGTTTCCGTGGTGGTCGTCATTTCATCGTTTCCTTCTGAGGAGACATCGGCCGCGAACTCGGCCAGGGCGTCGTCGAACGCGCCGATGGAATCGGCGAGGCCGTTCGACAGGGCTTCGGAGGCTGTGAAAGTGTAGGAGTGCAGGTCGCGGACGGCCTGTTCGTCCATGCCTCGATTCCGCGCCACGGTGGCGACGAAAACGCTGTAGAGGCCCGCGATCCGGGCCTTGATGCGGTCATAGACGGCCTGCGGAAGCGGCTGGTAGGGATTGCCGTCCGTCTTGCCGTCCGAGACGGCGATGAAGGTGAACTTGTAGCCCGCCTTCTCCATCGCCTGGGAGACGTCCAGGTGTCCGGTGACGACGCCGATCGAGCCGACGCCGCCGGTACGGGCGACGTTGACGGTGTCCGAGACCGAGATGATCGAGTAGGCGGCCGAATAGGCATGTTCGGCCGCGAAGCCGCGCACGGGCTTCTTGCCGCGCAGAGCGAACATCTTGTCGACCAGGTCGAAGTTGCCGGCGACGTGTCCGCCCGGAGAGTCGCAGACGAGCGCGATGCCCTTGACGTTGCCGTCGTCCATGCCGCGCTGGAAGGCCCGCCAGATGTAGTTGTAGCCGGTCACCCACCCGAAGGTGTAGTTGAAGTCGTGCAGCAGCACGCCCTTCACCGGGATCTGGAGAATGCCGTCCACAACGACGTAGGGACGGTAGGCCGCACGCCAGTCGCCATCGGCGAACCAGAAGTCGTCGACCATGTCGAGCTGCGGGCCGGACGCGGAGCGCGCCTCGAACTGCTGCTGCGCCGTCAGGCCGCTCATCAGGCAGCTCTCGAAGGTCTCGGCCATCTCGGGCGCGACCAGGGCGGGCTGCGAGGCGAAGTTGGCGAGCAGGGGGTTGTGGGGATTAGCCATTGGTGGCGTCCTTCTTCCGAGGGGAGCCGGACGCGGCGTTCATGGTCTTGCTGTCGGGGTTCAGGACGAGGCCGCGCTTCTTGGCTTCCGCATCCTCGCGCTGCCGCTGGGCGAACACCGTGCGCCAGTCCTTGCCCTGCCGGGCGTGCTCGTCTTCGAGCGTCGACAGGTTGAACTTCAGGCGCAGGACCGCGGCCTGGGTTTCCTTGAGCTCGTCGATCTGGCCGCGTCCCGCGCCGATCCAGTCGCAGGCGCTGTAGGCGTCGGCGTTCTGGCCTTCGTACCAGGACGGCGCGCTGCGCGGCAGCGACGTGATCTCGCCCTTGTTGATCGCCTCTTCGAGCCACAGTTGATAGACGCTGGAGGCGAAGCGGTCGGCGACCTTGCGCTTGCGCGACTGCATATACTTCCAGGTCTCGTTCATCGCGGCCCGCGCGGACGAGTAGTTGGTGTTGGTATAGTCGCGCGAAAGCTGCTCGTAGGAGACGCCGAGGTTGGCGGCGATGTAGCGCAGCAGCGACTGCTCGAAGTTCTCGCCCAGCGCCCCGCCGCTGCCCGCCGGACGGAGCTGCAGCTTGGTTCCGGGCAGCAGATGCGGGATCTTCGCGCCGTCGATATGCAGGTTGCGGGCGCCGGCCGAGTATTGTTCGACCTGCGTCATATAGGCGCCGAAGTAGTTGTTCAGGGCCTTGTCGGCGGAGTCTCCGCCGCCCAGGGCGGCGAACGCCTGATCGCTCGGCAGATCGGACTCGATGGAAGCGGCGTAGGTCGCGTTGACCACGGCGTTCTGCAGGACAATGTCGCGGAACCGCTTGGTGATCCGCGTCTCTTTCAGGGCCGACACCATCTCCGAGACGCCGCGCGTCTGGTCGGGACGGAGCTGCTCGATGATGTGGATCATCTGGAGACGACCCCACGGCTTGCGCGCGGGCACGTACTTCCAGACGTAGGAGTCCGGATTCATGAAGTCGGACGGGTGGGCCATGCGGATGTGGTAGCCCTGCGGCGCCCCGTACCGGTTGCGCACCACGCCGCCACGCAGGGTCGGGGACTCCATCTGGTCGAACGGGTTGGACAGCCGGTCGGTGTCGAGCATCTGGATCGCCGTGTTGAACGGCCGACCGACCTCATTGCGAATCCACTCGGCCGAAGCCAGCACTTCCCCACCTGCCAGGAAGACGCCGATCGCCAGGCGCACCTGGTCGGTCAGCGTCCCCATGCGAGAGGCGTCGGACCAGTTGTTCATGCTCTCCGCGTAGAGGGTGAACTTGGCCTCGACCTCTTCCTGGAACTCGGTCTCCCAGGTTTCGTCGAGCCCTAGCACCCGCAGCATCGGTTTGGCGTTGAGCGCGAACATCGCGCCGACGATGTTGTCCTTGTGCAGCGTCGCGCCGCCCGCCACGTAGGCGTCGTTGCGCAGCGAGTCCCGCACGCGCGCGTCCACCCGTTGCTTCTCGGGCAGGATCTCTCCGTCCGCCGAACGGATCGACGGTGACCACATCGCCAGTGAGGTATTGTAGCGGTCCGCCCCTTCGTAGGCGTCGCCGGCGATCATGGCGTCGCCCCCGCGCGCGGGGAGGGACACGCGCGGGGGTTCCGCCGCCGGGGGAGGAGACCCCGCCGGCCCCAGCAGGGCTTCGATGTCGGGAGCGTAGGTCACATGAACACCCGCATCGGACCCGTCTGGACGGTCCGCCCGCTGATCTGGCGACGCAGGGATTCAATGTAGGCGGCCAGGCCGCTGCGGGTGGCGGCGTTGTATTTCACCGTCTCGCCGTTCTGGTCCCGGAGTTCGACGACAGCCGTCCCCGTCAGCAGCGCGTGTTGGGCTGCTTCCGCGTCGGCAAGTCGTTCGGCCAGGGTCGCCATATGGTCTGAGACTCACGCAATGTTTTCGGCCAGTTTGGATAGGTCATATTCTGCTTTTTGGTGAATGCCAAATGGATTAGTGACATTGGGGGCGACGACAAAGTCGTTCGTGTCCCATTCGGACGCCCAGCTTGGCGGGCGCGTCCAGTCGAGGTGCTCGATCCGGATGTCGGTGTGCAGGCAGATCGCGAAGTCATAGACGAGCAGGTCGAACGCCTCGTTGCGCTTGCGGCGTGGGTTCAGCCACCCCTTCGCAGAGCGGACTTCGGCGGTGAGCTGCGTATAGACCCAGCTCGGGGCCCACGAAGGGATGTGGACGATTCCGCCGCCCTCCTCCGTCCGCCCGAGCATGCCCGAGACCTTGTCCTTGACGGTGATGGTGTTGATGAACAGCACGGGCACATCGCCGCGGGCGCCGGCATGCCTGTCCTTCCGGGTCGCCTCGGGATAGCCCAGGCGGATACGAGGGTTCGCCTTCTTCGCCTCGCCCTTGACCAGCATGAAGCGCCGGTGATGTCCCTCGATCCAGTTGGCGGCTGCGGGCGACCCCTCGTCCGGGCCGGTCTTCAGGTAGCGCCAGAACGCATAGGCGTTGGTGGTCACGCCCGCTTCGCCGCCCGAGTCGCAGGCGATGGCCTTCATCGCCATGCGCCGGTCGGAGCCGTCGCCGACCGGATAGGTCCGCTCGATCACCTGGTCGATGAGGACATACCAGTCCTCGGGATAGGAGGCCGGGTCGATCTGGTGACGTTCACCGTCCTCGTCGATGCGGGCCGACTTGCGGATCTTGAAGAAGTCGATCAGCCACACGTCCCCGTCGACCCCGTGTCCGTGAATCTGGACGACGAAGCTGCGGGCCTGCACGTCGATCGTGGCCACCAGGAACCGCACGCCGATCGGCACGATGGGGTCGTCCTCGCTGCCGCCCCAATCGTGGGCCCGCTCCTTCAGCGCCTCCGGCAGGCGGTCGGACAGCATGGCCTTGGGCGTGTAGGCGTCGCCCTGGTCGACGTTGACGGTCGTGCGCAGGGCGTCCTCGCTGCCCGTCTGATCGTATTCCTCGCAGGCCGAGAGGTAGTTCAGGACCAGCTTCTTCCAGTCGGAGAAGCCGGCCGATGGGCCGAACATCCAGAACGAGGCGATGTCGGAGCGGCGGGCGCGGCCGGTCATCGTCCCGTCCGGCATCCAGAACTGCCCCTCCTTCACCCACCGGCCGCCGATGTTGAGCTCGAACTTCATGTCCGGCGTCATCGGGAAGCCGTCGTGCGGGCAGACCAGGACCGCCTGCTCCGCCGATTCCATGTGGTCGGCGCTGTTCGGATAGCTCAGATACTTGAAGTGCGGCTCGAACGGCTCGTGGCATTGCGGGCAGCGCCAGTACCAGCGCCGGCGGTCGCCGCGGTTGTAGATCGACAGCAGGCCCTCGGTCGGCGGCGCCTCGTGCGGCGTGCGCGCGATCCACTTCGGATCGTTGACCGGGAAGCCCGGAGACGCCTCGGCCACGCACATCCCGAACCGCTTGTAGGTCTCGGCCCGCTTGCGGGTCAGGTCGAACGGATTGCCCTGCTTGCCGATGTTCTGTTCCATCCGGTCGTAGTCCATCAGCCACAGGCGCGGCAGCGTCTTGCCGGAGAGCTCGGTGATGGTCGGCCACTTGATCAGCAGCCGGTTGCCGGTGATGAACTTCTTGTCGTGGACGTTGTCGTTGTGGCGGCCGGGGATCAGCTTCTCGCCGATGTTGGTCGGCCGCTTCTTGTCCCCGCCCTCGAAGCAGGCCTTCTCCAGATCGCCCTGCGACCAGTCCCGCGCGGTGTTCTGCGTCATGTGGACGATCATCATGTCGGCGGGGTCGCACATGGCGGTGTGCGTTAACCAATTGAAAAACATATCAGATTTTCCCGTCCTAGCGGGACCGACGAAGACCATGCCCGTGAAGTCGAGGCTGGTCAGGGTGTCCATCGGCTCGACGAGGTAGGGCGTCTTGTCGTTGCGCCACAGGCCGACGTAGCTGCCGGGGTTGTTCAGGTGGCGATACTTCTCGGCCGTCTGACTGACCGTCAGCCGTTCCGGCGGCCTCACCGCTTCGGCCGACGCGACCGCCATGTCTTCGAGGGCCAGGAACGTCACCCGATCATGTCCTCGTCCGTGGAATCGAGCGTGACCGGCGTTTCGTCGTCATCCTCGATCCCGGCCTGACTGAGCGTGCGGCGGCGGGAGGGCAGTTCGACCAGCTTTGCGTGGATCTCGCCCTGCAGGGCGTCGACCATCTCGATCAGGCGGGCCCGCTGGTCGTCCGAGAGGTCGGTGTTCTCGGCCAGATTCTCCGGGAAGAGCTGCATCGTGTTCTTGATCGTCTGGAAGACGTCGCCGAACACGTCCAGCACGTCCTCCGTGCGCCACAGGTTGCCCGCCCGCAGGTCCCACATCTGCTGCTTGATCTTGGCGCTCCAGTAGCTGTCCTGGAGGTGGGACGGCAGGTCCTGCACCCGGATCGACTTGAGGTAGTTCTTCAGGTCGGCATGCGACCAGTTCGGCTTGACGAGGTGGCTGGCGGCCTGGGTGAAGTCGTAGAGCGGGTTGTTGCCGCGGTCGTAGCCGACCGGCTGGCAGTTGAGCAGGCGCCGCTGGACGGTCCGGCGCTCCATCTTGAATACGTCCATCAGGAAGGTCACGCCGACCGGCCGATGGAAGTCCTGCCAGCCGGGTAGCGTCGATTCGGGAAGCGCGGGGTCCGCCGCGACGGCCCGGACACGGGTCTTCTTCGCGGGCTTTGGCGCCGGCCCGATCAGGTCGTCGTCGGCGCTGCTCATCCGATCAACTCGTCGATGTCCGAAGGGATCGCCGCAATGACGGACCGGACCCAGGCCGTGACCGACTCTTCAGACCAGACGGCGACCTTATGCGAGAGTCGGTTCGGCTTCGGGAACGTGCCTGCCAGGGTGCGGCGGTAAATTTCGCTTCGACTCAGCCCGGTGCGCAACACGACCTCCGGCAAGCGAATCAAACGGGGCGTGTGGGTTGTTTCTAGCATCACCGGCACTCATGGGATCGTATGAGGTGACGGTATTCACTTTTTTAGTGAACCGCAAGCCTTGATTAGTCACGAAAAAGGTGACATCGTGATTGCGTGATAAGGAGACCGCCCGTGGCTAACACACCTTCCCGCCCTTGGGAGCACCTTCCGATCAAAGGACCCATCCTGCGACCGGCGCAAGCAGCGGCCTACGTCGGTCTCTCGCTCGGGCACTACTACCGTCTGATCAAAGAGGGACACATCCCACCCTTTATCAAACTCGGCAGCAAGTCATCTGGAGTGCCCCAATCCCATTTGGATGCCTTTTTGGAGAGCCGCGCAACGGGTCAGAGATCAAGATCAGAAGTCGATTGGGGCAAACCAGAAGGCGATGAGCCCTGGTGAGAATTTAGACGTCGATCGAATAAACAGACCTAGGAAAGAGGCGAATGTCACCTGAATTTTACATAGAGGACTCGAGATTTCTCACCCTCAGGAACGAAATTAAGCGCGCCTTACTGATAAATGATGACGGGCGCGGGCATGTTCTTCTATCAGACTATTTAAAGTCGCTCGGCTATTTGAGGCTGAGCCAAGTTCCGTTCAAAGACTACAAGAAAGTGCGGCTATGGCTGACTGTCGCCGCCAGGGACCTTGGTCGCTACCTCGTGTGGGGCCTCTCGCACATGGAGATGTTTGATACCCAAGAAGCCTATGATCGTTACATCAAGCGCCGCGAGGACGCCGACAAAGCGGAAAGAATTAGGCAACAGCAACAGGCACAACGATACGACATTATAAAAGCGCTTAGGGACAAAGGGGTGAGCCCTAGGGCGGCAAGTGCTGTGTCTTATTATTTGATCGAGCAGGGTATCCAAAATATATCATGGCTACAATCGCAACCGTGGGATAGGTTGGGACCTGAGCTCTTGAAACTTCCTAATTTCGGAGCAACTAGTTTAAAGGAGATTTATCTCTTTCTACACGGGTATGTCGAATGTTCAGGAGTAACACCATGGAACTCGAAAAATCCGACAAATCGACGCCCCCAAGTAAGGTCTTGGCCCAGGCTTGCCAGGCCCTCTCAACGGCGGCGTATAAAACGTCTCTTACGGGAGGGCGCCTAGCGATGGCGATGTTCACGCGCGCAGTGGAGGCGGCGGAGCGTCGTTGACACGGAATCGCGGGGCGCCTACCTATAAGTGCTAATAACGCCCCCACGCCTCTCAACGATGCGCCTCAGGGGGGTTTCTTTTTGTCCGGGCGGGACCACTTCGTCGAGTGACAACGGATCAACTAAAAATTGACATCCCCGCATTTCGGGTTGCGTCGCCCCTGTTCGAATGCCACTAATGGGTTTCGGACACAGGGAGTAGCGCTTACGCGCTCGTCGTTCTCCAAGGCGATTTCCCATGCTCTCTGTGTCCAGCCGCCACGTCGTGTCAACGACGATTGCGACCGCCGGAATCTTCCCTTATACAGGCTGCAACACGGCTGGCCCCTCTGCGCCCTCAAAGACGTACGGGTCAGTTTTCCGTTTCAGGCCCTTGTCTGGCGTCGTCACCCCACCAGTGCGCCTACCTCGGCCTGACGGTCGAGGTAGTCCGCCCACCACTGCATCATCGCCCGCCGGTCGGCCAGCCACTCGGCGGCATTGTAGGCGGCGCGGACCTTGTCCTCCTCGGCGTGGGCGAGCTGGCGTTCGATCCAGTCCTCGTTGAATCCGTTTTCATTAAGGACGGTCGAAGCCGTGCCCCTGAAGCCGTGGATCGTCGCCCGGCTGTGGTAGCCCATCCGGTAGAGGGCATAGAGCATCGTGTTCTCGGAGATCACCCCGCTCCGCGTCGCCGCCGGGAACAGCAGCTCGGACTTCGGATTGAGCCGCAGGATCTCCTGCACGACCGCGACCGCCTGCCGGGAGAGCGGGACGATGTGCTCGCGGTCCATCTTCATCCGCCCAGGCGGGATGCGCCAGAGCGGCTCCTTGCCGCCCAGGTCCTCGAACTCCGTCCGGCGTGCGAACCGCATCTCGTTGGTCCGCACGAAGGTCAGCAGCGTCAGGCGAACAGCCAGCCGCGTCAGGTCCTCGCCGTCGTAGGCCTTCAGCGCCTCCAGGAAGGCGGGCAGATCGCGCGCCGGCAGCGCCGTCCTCCGCTTCCCCTTCTTCGGCTTGCGCAGCGCATCGTTAAGGTCGGCGGCCGGGTTCACCTCGATCAGCCCCTCCGCCTTGGCGAAGCGGAAGATGTCCGAGACGTGGTTCTTGATTCGGTGGGCCAGTTCGACGGCATTGCGCGCCTCGATCTTTCTCACGGCCCCCAGCACGTCTGAGGCCGTGATCTCCGAGACCGCCTTGGCGCCGATCTCCGGAATGATGTCGTCCCTGATCCTCGCCCAGATGCGGCCGGAGTAGCTTTCGACCCACGATCCCTTGCGGGCGTCGAACCAGCGGGCGGCCACCGCGGCGAAAGTGTTGGGCGGGCCGTCAGAGGCGCGCTTGGCAGCTTTCTTGACCTCGCCGGGGTCTCGGCCTGCCACAAGGGCCGTCTTGGCGTCAGCGCGCCCGCTACGGGCCTTGGCGAGCCCCACGGCGGGGTAAGCCCCCAGCGCGAGGGTCTTCTGCCGTCCGTTGAACCGGTAGGCCAGCCGCCACAGCCGCGAGCCGTTCTTCTTGACCAGCAGGAACAAGCCCTCGCCGTCGCTCACCTTGTAAGGCGAAGCCTTGGGCCGCAGGGTGCGGATGGTCGCGTCATTGAGAGCGTTTGTTGGTATCGTGGGCCTCCGAGACCAACACAAATACCAACATCGCGCTGAGTTGCATACAGCATTATATGCGACTTCGGGGACCTATGATGAGCCGGTCCTGATAACGCAGAAGCTATCAAACCGCTGAAAACTGATAGCTTTTAAGGTATCTTGGGATGCATGGGGCCGGTCCGGGATGGACCGGCCGAGCCGCGCGTGGTGGGGGAAGTAACCACCACATTATCGCGAATAGGCCAACCTTTTCAGCGTGGGCTCGTCTCTCGAACAGGACCATACCAACAAAAAGACCAACATCTTCCGCCGGTGGGCTACTGATCGAGGACCGCCCTAACGAAACGGGCCTTGGCTTGCAAGTTGGAAGGTTTGCACCCGAGCGGGGCATTGCAGAAGACCGTCAACTGTATCTCCGGACCGACCTTGGCGATGAGGAAACCGAGGTCTTCCTGATACGGCATGGGGGCCTGTGTCATCAGCATGGTCGCGCCATCAATCTGCAACGGCAGCACTGAGTTCGCCTTCACCCAGGCCGACGCCCGATCCCACTTGATGCGGCAGTCGTCGTCCGTGGTGCAGGTGACGTGGCGGGCGGCGTCAGCGACGTCACGAGGATCATCGGGCGCCAGGGCCGGGACGACGGTGGCACATCCGGAGAGCAGAGCTGCGGTGGCAAGACCAATGAGCGCGTGTTTCATTCAGACACGCTACCCTGCCGAGCGGTGGATGGCGATAGTTCCCTGCGTTAGAACTGCGCCATGACCATGCCGCTTCCTGACGCCACGCCGACCAACTGGGTCGACCGGCATGCGCCCGGGTGGCTGCAGCCATGGCTGCGGCTGGGGCGGTTCGATCGGCCTACGGGAATATGGCTGCTGATGCTGCCGGGCTGGCAGGGGATCGCGCTGGCCGCCGCGCAGCATCGTCAGCCGCCTTCGCCGCTCCTGTTGTTGCTGTTCTTCCTGGGCGCGGCGCTGATGCGGGCGGCAGGGTGCGCCTACAACGACATCGTCGACCGCGACATCGACGCCAAGGTGGCGCGCACCGCCGGGCGGCCAGTTCCGGCGGGGCAGATCAGCGTCAAGCAGGCGTGGGTGTTCATCGCACTGTGTTGCGCGGCGGGCCTCGGCATCCTGCTGAGTTTCAACGTCGTCGCTGTAGGACTTAGCATCGCCTCGCTCGTGCTGGTCGCCGCCTATCCGTTCATGAAACGGATCACCTGGTGGCCGCAGGCGTGGCTGGGGCTGACGTTCAACTGGGGCGCGCTGCTGGGCTATGCGGCGGCGGAGGGGCGGCTGGGCTTGCCCGCCGTCCTGCTCTACGCTAGCGGCGTGTTCTGGACGCTCGGCTACGACACCATCTACGCCGTGCAGGACCTTGAGGACGACGTGCTGCTGGGCGTGAAGTCCTCCGCGCGGCGGCTGGGGACGGCGGCCCCAAGGGCGGTGCTGGGCTTCTATGTCATCGCCTTCGTACTGGCGCTGGCGGCGGCGTTGATGGCCGGGCTCGAGCCCCTCTTCCTGCCGCCCATCGCCATCTTCGGCATGATGCTGGTCCGTCAGGCGCAGCAGTTGCGCGTCGATGACCCGGGCAGAGCACTGACGCTGTTCAAGTCCAACACCTGGGCAGGGCTGATCCTGTTCTGCGCACTGACGATTGGGGCGATCTAACCGACCAGGTCGTCCATCAGGCGGCGAGTGCATAGAGTATCAACGTGGCCTTCAGCCTCTGATTCAAGGAAGGTCGAGATGAAGTCGCTGGCGTTTTCCGCGTCGATCGCGTTGCCGTAGGCTCTGAGCCTTCCGACCCTGTCGATTGCCCCTTTAACGAGGGGAAACGAACCAACATTCTGCCAGCCGGACTGACCCCAGCATACCTCTGTGTGATGTGCCAGGATTTGTGACAGGAGTCGCAGAGGGTCTGCAGGTTCCCCCTCGAGTTGTTCGTCCAGTCCTCGTTGACGTGATGAATAACAAGGCTGCTCGTCGTACCGCAGAACTCGCACTGCTCTCCGAGATGCTTCCGAGCTTGTACGTTCATCGCCGATCGGGAATCGCCACCCTTGGTCTGTGAGTTGGCGCAGGAAAGCGAGCAGAAACGGCGCTTCCCGTACGCTGTCAAATCCTCCATCCGGCCGTTGCTCATCCTCTTCCTTTGAAAGAAGGTCCCACAGGTTCCGCACGGCTTCGGTTGCGTCTCTTTGATGTCGCTGCGCCCACTGGTCGACCGAGACCTCGACGGATGCGATTTCCTCGGCGCGCAGCGGTCCCAAACTTCCGGTAGAGCCATCAACCATCTGCTGTGCGCCGGGTCTAACTGGCCGCCACTTTCCATCTCGGCAAAAGAGCCAGTCAGCAGCTCCCCAGAAGCCGTTAGTCGGGCCGGGCCGCAGATTGCTGCTGCTGCTAGATCCTGCGGCGAGCCCTTGCGTTCGATCTCCGCCAGCGAGCCCTCGAGCGTCCGGACGTTCTTCTCCCCGTCCGCCGCCCGCGTGGTCGGCCAGCCCGCCATTGCCGCTCGTTGGGGTAGCGGGATGCCTGTGTCGTGCGGACGGATCGTTCCGTTGCCCCGAGCACAATCCTGAGACGTTGGCGTCGGCCAGCCCGCCGCATCCGCCACCAGGGCCAAGGTGACCTGCATCTTCCGGCCGTCCGGCGTCTGGCCCGTCGATGAGGTTCCAGGTGGCACGGTCTGGCCCCCGCTCGGTGTCGTCGGGGACGGCCAGCCCGCCATCGCTGCCTGTCGAGGCAACTGATCCAGTCTCGAGCGGCCGTCCGGGCGCTCCGTCGCCATGCCCGGCGAGTCCTTCCAGTCCCTCGTCGTCGTCGTCGTCCAGCCGGCCAGTTGGGCTTCCGTTTGGATGTTGTTCCCACCCTGCCGGCCTTGCGTGCCCGCTCCGGTGCTGCTGCTGCCGTGCGGCGTCGGCCAGCCCGTCTGCAAGGGTTCCGGCGAAGTAGAGTCTTTGTCGGATGTGCGGCGCCCCGACGCCCGCAGAGCAGCGATCCTGCGCCCCGAAGGCGTAACCCTCTCCTTCCATGTCAGCGTGTACAAGGTCGAGCCAGTTAAGGCCGTCCTTCGACGCGACCTGCTCGCCAAAGACGTTGCCAGGGCGGCAGATGCGGATGAGGTGATGCCAGTACGGCCATAGGTGCCGCTCGTCATCAAACCCCTCTCCTTTGCCTGCCGCGGAGAAAGGCTGGCAAGGGCAGCTTCCGGTCCAGACCTGACGATCGTCAGGCCAGCCGGCGCGGCGAAGGGCGTAGCTCCAGACGCCGATCCCGGCGAAGAAATGGCATTGGGTGTAGCCGGCGAGATCGCCTGGTGTGACATCGCGAACGTCCCGCTGGTCTACGTCTCCGGGCGCGATCACGCCGGCAGAGATCAGGTTGCGGAGCCAGTCGGCGGCATACGGGTCGATCTCGTTGTAGTACGCCGCCACGTTGGAGCTCCCGAGTGAGCATCCAACGTAACGGTCGCAACTACGATATTCAACTAAATAGTGACAATCTCCCTGGTGATCAGAGGCGTTGGTCGAATCGCTCGATCTTCGGCCATGCCGTCGCGCCCGTGACGTAGTTGTCGCCCTTGCGCTTTATCTCGATCTCGAGATGGACGTTTCTCCGTTTCCCGTGCTCGGCGATCAATTCGGAGGGCAGTTCGATCGCGTCACAGCATAGGGGCGAGGTGGGAATCAGTCCGATGACCATCAAATTCTCGTAGGTCGACGGAATGACGAACTTCAGATTGTCCCCTTCCCCCCGAGCCAGGGCGACGTGGACGTTATACTGAGCGCCGCGGATAATGACATAGAGGTCGATGTCGTCGTCGATTGCCCGTTGGTCGTCGAACCTGGGATACGCGGGATGTCCGCCTGCGAGCTGGATGAAGCCGGCGACGACGTTCACTGCCCCCTCGGCGGCAAGCGTCCTAGCTCGCCGCGCACGAGGGTCAATGTCCACTTCGATCCCGAGCGACAACCAAGATTCGTCAACACCAAGGATTTCAGCAAGCTTCCTCATCGTGTCCGGTCGAGGACGCGCATACCCTTCGAACCAACGCCGAAGACTCTCTAGCGTCAGTTCTTTGCCAAATTTGTCCTTAAAGCGTTGTTGCAACCACGTTCGTTGCCCTCGATTATACTCAGGTGCGTCGGCACAGCCTTCAATCGACTTCTTCAATCTGCGCGCGAACGCGGCGTCTCTTACTACGTATTTGGTAGTCCCTCGATCGTCACTCATTGAGTTAACATCGCCCCACGTTCTCCGTTCAGAAGGACGCGAAAAAGCATCCTCCACCCCGTTGCCATCGCGGGAGTCTATGCACTGATCGCTTGTAAAACTACCTCTCACTTCAGCCTCGCTCGTAACCCATCATGTCAACTTATTATTGACATATATGCCACGAACGAATCAGATGCAAGTTTCGTTCCCAAGGACACTGATTCTAACCGCGTCAAGCACCCTGTCCTGGGTCGCCTTCTTGGGATCGAGGTAGAGCGGCAGGATGGTCTCATCGTCCGTGCCGGCCGCCAGAATGAGGTGGTTGAAGACGGGCTTCGTCTGGCCCGGACGCGCGAGACGCTTGTTGAACTGGAGATAGAGTTCGAGGTCCGGCGTCAGACCGTACCAGACCAGGTGATGCCCGCCGTACTGCATGTTCAAGCCGTGGGCGGCCGACAGTGGGTGGGCCAGTAGTTTGTCGATCTCACCCCGGTTCCAGCGCTTCACCGTCTCCCGAGGGTCCTCTTCGTTGAGAACGACCGCTTTCGGGTATTTGCGACGGATGCGGTCGAAGTCGAACCTGAAGCTGTAGGCGATCAACAGCGGCTCGCCGGCCGTCTCCTCGACGATCCGCTCGAGCCCTTCCAGCTTGGCGTCGTGAATCCAGATATCATTGCCGTCCTCCTGATACATGCTGCCGTTGGCGAACTGCAGGAGCTTGTTTGTCAGCACGCCGCGGGAGACCGCTTCGACGTCATAGGCTTCCGAGACCAGGGTCTTCCTGAACTTCCGGTATTCGGCCAGCGCCGGCACTGGCAATTGGACCATCACCTTGTTCATGACCACGGGCGGGAGCTGCGGGTAGTCAGCCGGATCGAGGCTGAACATGATGTCCTTCAGCGCCCCGGTGATCTCGGCTTCCGCGTTGGGTTTGGGTTCGATCCTGAAGCTGTAACGATCGCTGTTGAACCAGCGCCGCTCGAAGGCCGTCCTGGCGGTCCCAAGGCGCTCGCCGAGGTCGATGAGGTAACCAAGGCCCCACAGGTTGATCAGACCGTTCGGCGACGGGGTTCCGGTCATGTAGATGGTCGCGTCGACGTGTTTGCGGGCCCGGGCGAGGATGCCGAATCTGGATAGCGGCGCCCTCGCCTTCTTCCCGTCCGAGACCTTCCCCTTGCTGCGTTGCTTGCCGGACTTGTGGAGGGAGGCGTCGTCGATGACGATCACATCGTAGGGCCAGTTGCGACCGAAGCCGAAGAACTCCCACAGCCAAGGGAGCATCTCCTTGTTGATCAGATGGATCTCCGTGTCTTCCAACGCCCGCTGACCGCGAAGGCGGTCTTTGGCCGCGATGCCTGCCTTGCCGGCGTCCTTCTGGGCGAGTTTGGTGTCAGCGCCCAGGTCGCGCATCAACTGGCGTTCGGCGCGTTCAGCCGCGACCACCTCGGGCTCGTCGTCCTCCGCGCGGATCACGGTGTAGGTGGTCGCCCTCAGATGCTCCCAGCCGTCGATCTCGTCAGGCCACACCGTCTTGGCGACCAGCAGGCCCGAGACCACGAGGACCTTCCGGATGACAACCTCGTCGAGGAGATCGCGTAAGGCGGTCAGCACCGCACTGGTCTTCCCGGCGCCCATGTCGAGCGCCAGGATCACGCCGGGCAGGCGCTTGGACTTGTCGGTCGACCAGGGGCGCTTCAGCAGTTCGATGAAGACGCGCTGATAGGACCGCAGGTCAGACTTAGGCCGCGGCGAGTCGGTCAAGGAGGTCGCAGCCCCTCTTCACGTCGTCGATCACATGGATCGTGATACCCTTGTCGCGCAGGCGCAGGCGCTCGCGCTCCTGGTGAGGGCGGGGGTTCTGACCGGGCCGCTTGAGCTCGATCATCACGACCTTGCCGAAGCCGTAGAAGTCCCGGTCCCGGCAGCCGTGGCGGCCGACATAAGTCATCTTCCGGCTGATCCAGCCGGTCGCCTCGGCGTGCTTGACGACCGCATCCTCGATTACGCTCTCGCGCATAGTGAACGTCTCCTGTTTGGTGAATTACCAGTGAAGCGCAGCAAGTATCAGCGCCTTGAGGGAGCGCTTCTTGTAGGTAGGTGGGCGGTATTGGAAACCGATGTCCCGCAGGATTTCGTTGGCTTCCTTGATGTACCAACCGTAATCGACGTCATCTGGAAAGTTCTCGGGCAAGTCCATCAACGGCATCGCGCCGTCTGTTCTTGCTACCTTGTTCCCGTTGGTGACGTATTCGATGTAGCGATTGTTGTTCAGCGAGTAATACCAGCGGACGGCTTTGCCGAGATAGGCGACGTCCCACAGCGCCCCGCCCCTCACCGCACGCACGGTGACGAACTGCGTCACGTCCCGGCAGGCGCGGATCGTCTCCTCGACCGGCGTGCCCTTGGTGATGTGAGCGATGGCCGCGGTGACGCAAATCTGGTTGGTGGGGTTCTTCTGAAGGCCGGGCGGCGCGTAGGCGCCCTTGGTCTTCGTCTCGCCGTTCGTCTTCACGGCGACGTAGTTGTTGACGTCGCGGGAATAGAGGCCGCTGTAGCGCGTCTCCTCGGTCTGGAAGTGGGTCAGGTTCTCCCAGCGCGCGACGATCGCCTGCAGGTCCGCCTCGCGCGCGACGGGGCATTTGATGACGACGCCGTCCGTGTTTCCGCTGACCACGGGTATGCCGGCGTCCTCGATCATCTCGATCAGCATCAGCAGGGCGAGCTGCCCGGTCACCGTCACCTGTATCATCAGGTCCGGTGCGTAGAGCGCCGACCAGCGCGAGCCGAGCTTTCCGAAGGAGCCGTTGACGGTGATCTTCAGGCTCTCGGCGTCGACCTTGTTGCCCGCCTGCTTGGCCTTCAGGCGTCGATCGACGATCCGCTGATAGACGGTCAGGAAGTTGGGCCCGATGTGCTTCGGGGCCAGGCCCAGGTTGAGGATGATGCGTGGGTAGTAGGAGGCAACGTCCCGGTCGATCAGCAGGGTATCGTCGTCGGCGACGTGGGCGACCGTCTGCTCGGAGCTGTGGAGCCCCCCGATACCCATCCGATAGACCGACTCTCCGATCTTGATCCGCGCCTTCTCCAGCGCCGGCGGTTCAACGATCTTGCCGGTGTTGGAGACGATGAAGGGGGACGCCTTGATGTCCTCCAGCAGGTCCTTCAGCCGCCAGTCGTTGAATCGGATGTAGGGCGGCGGCTGGTATCTGAACTCGGTCCCCGCCTTGATGTCCGGCCGCTCCGGCGCCGAGCCGGTGAGCTTCTTGAC
The DNA here is from genome assembly GCA_946480495.1 of uncultured Caulobacteraceae bacterium. Next base: position 16,784 of record CAMLKO010000001.1, on the reverse strand, counting down.
CTGGGACTTGATGACCGCCTCGGCGATCTGCGCGTCGGACTTCGAGCGCAGATCCTCGTCGTACTCGGCGCCCATGGCGGCGCGCAGTTCGAGTTGCGGCTTCAGGTCCTTGAACAGCAGCGCCGTCGTATCGAGGTCGTTGATGCAGTAGTTGCGCAGGGCGACCATCTCGTCGGGCGTGAGGATAGCTTCCGGCGCAATCGGCAGGTCCTGCATGCGCGGGGCGTGAAGTCGGCCGCCGTAGATTTTCAGGCTGCCGTCGCCGGGCGCGACCTCGATCAGGTCGATGTGGTTCAGCCGCGGCACCCGGACGTCGAACTCGCGCTCGATCTCCCACCAGCGCATGCCGCCGACGATGATCTTGTCGGAGGCCGACTTCAGGTCGGCGCAGGGGTGGCCCATGATGGCCATCCACGCGATCACCAGGTCGTAGGAACGGCTGTTGAAGCCGACCGTCAGGTAGCGCCGCAGAACGCGCTCCAGGTGCGGCCTGTCGAGCGCGTGTTGGGCGGACTTCTCGAAGGTCAGCACCTTCCCCGTCTCGACCGACTTGAAGGCGGCGAGGAAGTAGTTGCGATAGACTTCGATGTCGAAGACGACTGCGTTGTTCAAAGCAACCTACTCTTCATGGTAGGCCGACCAGCCCTGAACGTGGGCCATCTCGTGGCAAAGGATGTGGGCGAACTGCTCGCCGGGCCATTCGCACGGATTGGGGACGTACACCGGGCCGCCGTTGATGTGGCAGGCCCGCCAGACGACCCCGGGCGGCGGCTCGCCCATGATCTGGTCGCAGGTCAGGCTGGTCTGTATCTGGGAGGCGGTGACGATCTGAGCCGACGCCGGCCCCTGGAACCGTTCAGGGGGCACGGCGTCGCTGACCAGGCCCCGCTGAGCAGCGGAAACCGAGACGACAGCCAGCAGCAGGGCCAGGGCTCGGCACATCGGTCAGAAGTCCTTCCGCAGCCGGACCTTGGCGCCGCGACCAACCGTATGGATCGGATTGCCGTTCAGACGGGCCCAGAGGTGGCGACCGGCTCGGTAGCGGGCCCGCTTGAGGACCTGGAGAAGTCGCCACGACGGGTTCCCCATGCGCAAACGACGGCGCATGGGGATCTTGGTGGAGGTCGGCTTACCCGAGGAGGTCATCAGCCCCGGCCGGCGAATCGGGCGCAAAGTCGTCGTCGGCTCCCGCGTCGTCGAACACCGAATTGGCATCCACCGGCTTGGCGCCGCTGAACGCATCCCCGTGGCGGAAGAACTGGATCGCCTCGAGGCTGGCGTTGACCCGCTTGCCCCACTTGTTGTCCTGGGCCCAGATGCGAACGACGGCGTTCACATAGCAGCCCGCGTAGGGACGGCCGGACGCCTTGGTCAGCACCGGAAACTTGCCATCGGCGCCCTTCCGACTGTCGACGATGACCGGGGGCTTGTCCTCGGAGGAGGCGGCCGACAGGAAGAAGTGACCCGCGTAGCCCTCATAGAGTTCTTCCGGCTGGCCGCTGTCCTCGTCCTTCGGCTCACCGTCGCGCAGACAGAGCTTGTCGCCCTTCAGCTTCGGAGCGTCGGTCGGCCACTTGGTGGCGATGACGGTCTTCATTGCGGTCTTGATCTGCTCGACCAGTGCTTTGCCTTCCGGCGTATCCTTGGGGATCAGGAAGTTGGCGCTGAAGCGCGGCTTGGCGTCGGGATCGTCGCCGAACGCCTTTGCGTCGAAAATGTCCGCAAAGGAAAGACGAACATCCTTCAACTTGAGTTCGATATTGGCATTATCCGCCATGGCGGGAGTCCTTTCAGATGAGTGGGTCTTCTTCGGCTAATTCTTCGAACTTCTGGTCGATCGTCTGCAAAGCAGGCCGTTCGTCTGTCAGCGGGACCAGGCATGGCTTGCCGTCGTCCTGCGTGTAGAGTTTCTGGGCGTCGCTCCACAGATCGGGATGTCCGATCCGCTTCTTCCCCGGCTTCACCAGTTTCTCAACTTGTGCCGGAGATATCAACTTTTTAGTGAATGTTTCGTCGCCAAGAGTCGGCAGGAGCAGCTTTTCGACGGCGTCTGCGTCGGTCCAGCGGCGATCCCCCTTGCGGCCTTGCACGGCCTTCAGGTTGGGCGTCGGACGCCCGGCGATGGCGTCGGCCAGGGTGGCGTCGTGCTGCCGGTCCAGCCAGGCGGAAATCATGCTGGCGTGCTGGACGACGTAACTGCGCCGTTCGGGCGTGAGCGCGTCAGGCAGGACCGGCGGAGTGTCGATCGGGCCGTCGAGGTCGTCGAACTTCGCGCCGACCAGGTCCAGCATGAAGGCGGCGTGCGCCGCGCACTTGTTCTGCCGGGCGCCGGCGCACCACTGGCATTGTTTCTCGCCGGGGACGAACGGGGCGTCCGGCAGATAGGTCGCCTCGCCGGCCGCCCTCACCTCTTCCCCGAAGGCCAGGAGCTCGTCGAGCGTGACCTTCCACTCGCTGCTGCCCCCAACCGTGCGCGGCTGGTCGATGGAAATCAGGAAGTCGGTGGCGTCGCTCTCGTGCCGGGCGACGTTTTCCCAGAAGCCCAGCGCGTAGATGCGGAGTTGGGCGTTGTTGACCGCCGATACCGGAACGCCGGCGCCGAACTTCAGGTCGTCGATGTAGATCATGCGTTCGCCGACGACGCCGCAATCAAGCGTGCCGAACTGCCCCGGCAGCCAACGTCCCAGATCCACGCGATACTCGACGACCATGCGGCCGGGAAGGTTTCGCACCCGGTCGATCCCCGGCTGCAAGTGCTCGGCCATCTCGTCGGTCCAGACGAACTTGAACCCGTCGACGATGAAGGGATGACCGACGAAGTCGTGCGGCTCCAGTCCGAAGTCCAGGCACATGGCCCGAACCTCGTGAGCCATCGTGCCTTCGGCGGCGAACTCGGAGGAACTATCGGGGAGCGCAGCGCACAGTTCGACCGAGGCCGGGCAGGAGCCCCACCGATCATATCCGGACGGACCAAGGCGTGCGTGCGCGGCCATCAGGGTATCTGGTCCTTGATGGTCCAATGCTTCGGGTCCTTGTCGGCGTGCATCGCCATCAAGGATCGCACCGTCTTTTCGGCGTCCTCGATCAGCTTCGCCATCGGCGCGGCCGGCGGCCGGTCGTCGGTCAGCTTTCCCACGAGGGCAGCGTCCAGGATGATGCCGATGCAGGCGAGCGCGTTCGCGAGGTGGGGGACGCCTGTGGCCGGGTCGATCTCCTCCCCGTTCCACCACTTCTTCATGTGGCGCTCGAGGGCGGACACGTATATCGACGCCCGAATACCGGCCGCGCGCCAGTTGTAGGCGCCGTACTTCGTCGCCCCCTCGCAAAAGGCCATGGCGGCGTAAACCACCATCGTATCGGGAACGAGATGCAGCGGCAGCTTCGTCGAGCCGATCGCGTCCTTCGGGTTTATGACGGGAACGTCGATCACGCCCCGTTCCCCAACCGTAGCTCAACGAATCGTTCGATGAATTTGGCCTCAGCGACCTCGGGGGCCCAACATTCGATGATGACGGCCGCGGCCTCGCCTGGCACCGACCATGCGGCGGGCGGCAGCTTCATGATCTGGGCCTGTTCAGCCAGCAACAGCGCGTTGTCCGCCTCCTTCACGCAGGGAGGCATCTCGTATTCGAGGTCGAACCGCTCGGCGATGGCGGTCCAGAGTGCGTCTTCGACGTCCTTGTAACCCGCAAGATAGGGTTTCAACGGGCGGATGATGTCGGCGCAATAGGTCTCCGTCGCGTCGTGCAACAGGCCCATCAGCGCCATTTCAGGAGGAACGACCTGAGAAACCAGCACACAATGCTCAGCGACCGAGTAGAATCGTTCGCAATGGCCGCCGTACCGGCAGGTCAACGAGAGCGCGTGAGCAATGTCCTCGATGAATATTTCTTCGGGACGAGGATCGACCGGCCAGAACTTGCGGCCACTATAGGTCTGCATCCAGTTCCCGGCCCGGGTTTCCCCCTCGGCGCGGTTATTGTAGTTTGAGCCATCGACGATACCTTGACCGCTCATGCAGTCCTCCTTTGGAAATAGACTGCGAGCGCAACCCACACTGCGTTCACGATGACGATGGCGAGACCGCCGGCGAAACTGAGCCACTGGTCCAGGTGCGGGTAATAGAAGAGGTTCCAGACGCCCCAGACGGTGAAAAATCCGGTGACGCGCCAGTCGACGCCGTGGATTTGGCGATCTCGCAACAGGCGCCGGACGTTCACCGCCTGAGCGACGGCCGCGAGAGCCTCGAACCCGCCGTTGATAAGGTCCGGGGAGGTCATGCCGTCACCCAAAATCTGTTCAGTCGGGCGAGGACAAAGAGGACGTAGAGACGTTTCTTGAAATACGGGAGCTCGGAATAGTGTTCGACGCCAAGGCGTGCGAGAATCTTCGCGATCTCTGCTCTGCGCCCGACGTGAGATTGATGTGACGGGTTCCCGATATACTTCCCGGTCAGCCCCTTTGCCCGCAGATCGAAGTCGAACACGCCGACGTCGTCCAGGTCCGTCTGGGCGCCCTTGAAGTCGATCATGATGACGTTCCCAACGGGCACCGAAGCTCTCCTGGGTGGGGCCTTCTGGGGAAGCTGTGGGTGCGGGGCTCACACCCGCGGAACGACACCCGAAAGTGGTCCATGCCGCCTCTGAACGGGCCCACATCTTCGCCGGAAAGCCCCGGCCGAAGCCGGGGACGGACCGGTCAACCCAGCATGTCGTCTTCCTCAGCTTCGTCCTCGAGTTCCGGCACGTCCTCGCCGGCGGTGAGGGTCTTGGCCCAGGTGATGGCTTGGGCGCGGTCTTTCTCCGCGATCTCGGTGGCCTTGCCGACGCCGAACTTGGCGAGGATCTTCACCATCGTCGCCTTGCGGCTTTCCTTCTCGGTAGGATCGTCGACGCCGAGGTAGGCGCCGAACGCCGCGCGCACGTCATCGAGGGTCGGGGGACCGGCGGGAGCGGGCGCAGGGGCCGGCTCGGCGGCAGGCTTGGGAGCCTTCGGGGCCTTTGCGGCCTTGGTGTCGGTGGAGATGGACGCCGCGGCGGCGAGAGCTTCGGCGCGGCCGGCGTTCGATTCGCGCAGCAGCTCGGCGACGGTAAGCAGGGCGGCGGTGTTTTCTTGGATGCTAATCTCGATGCTCATTCGGGTCTCCGGGGTCTGAGTGGGGCGCGACCACCTGGCCGCAGGACCTGTTGAATGAGCCACGGTTGCCGGGGAAGTGTCAACTGTTTAGTGAATGTCCACTTAGCAGTTGAATCTACGGCGGCGGCTGTCGTAGGGTGCAGGCAACGAACTGCGGAGTTTCCCGACATGGCGGCTGATCGCGAAAGCACCTACACCTTTGGGCCGCTCTACGACTTGCTGCGTAAAGCCCTGCCCGCCTACCGCACGCCATCGGGGCGGCTGAACGTCCCGAAGCTGGCCAAGGACCTCGGCGCTGACGGCATGTCCCGGGAAGGCGTCTACAAGTGGCTGCGCGCCAACCGACTCACCCCTCCCAACGCAAAGAAGCTCGTCGACCTAGGCGACGGGCGCCTCAAGATCGAGCAACTCCACCAGTTCGTCTTCAACTGATCCCTGGCCATCCCGCTAGGGAGGAAAGACGCTCGTGCTCAAGTCGATCACACAGTTTGTCGAGGCAGGGTTCGCCCTTCATTGGCTGCGACCCCGGTCCAAGGCGCCGTTCGAAAGCAAGTGGTCCGACCTGCCGGTCGCCACACTGGAAGACCTCAAACGTAGTTACGAGCCCGAACTGAATGTTGGCGTACGTCTCGGTGAGCCCTCGAAGGTCGGCGGCTACTTCCTGCACCTGATCGACCTCGACATCCGAGACCCCGCGCGCGAGGCGGAAGCCAAGGTGGAGATCGCTCGTCTGCTGCCGGGCTGGGACAAGCTGCCGACCGTCGTTTCGGGATCTGGCGGCGCGAGCCGGCACTTCTACTTCCTCTCCGACACGGCCTGTCGGTCGAAGAAGCTCGCCCACAGCGCCGACAAGTTCACCGGCGCGGACGGCCGCGAGCATTGGGTCTGGGAAATCGAGCTGTTCGGGACCGGCAAGCAGGCCGTGATCCCGCCCTCGATTCACCCCGACACCGGCCTCGAGTACCGCTGGGAACGTCCGTTCGACCTCGACCTCGTCGAGATGGGCTGCGGCCCGGTGGTGGCGACGTCGACGATCGACGCATGGGGCGCGGACCGCCCTGCCGCTAATTCGCCCCTCATCGACGATGACGATCTGCTGGCGCTGGTGCGCAGCAAGCCCACGGGCATGTCGGAAGACGCGATCGAGGACGTCCTGGACCACCTGCCGCTGGCGCAATGGTGCGAGGATCGCGACGGCTGGCTTCAGACCGGCATGGCCCTCCACCACGAGTATCAGGGCAGCGACCGCGGCCTCGTCATGTGGTCGAAGTTCTCCCGCAAGAGTGCGAAGTTCAACGCCGAGGACCAGAAGCGGGTCTGGCGGTCCTTCGACAGCAAGCCCAACCCCGTCCGCATGCCGACGCTCATCAAGGCCGCCGCTCTGGCGAAGTTGGCGCGCGATCACGGCGTCGAAGACGAGCTGGGCGGGGATGACGACGAGGACGATCTGCTCGGCGACGGCTCCGAAGAGGCGGCCAAAGATGACATCGACGCCATCGGCAAGACCGCCGCGCCAGGCGAGACGCTGCAATGGGCCTCCCTGCTGGACCTCAACGAGGAAGGCAAGATCAAGCCGACCCTCCACAACCTCGAACTCATCGTCCGAAACGACCCTCGCACCGCCGGCGTCCCTCGCCTGAACCAGTTCACGAGTGAGATCGTGCAGCGTGGCGCCCCCGGCGTGAAGGAGGTGCGCCGGAAAGGCCCAAAGAAGGTCCGCCAGCTATCCGGACCGATCTGGGTGCTGAAGGATAAGGTCAACGGCGACCTGTGGACCGACGAGAAGGACGATCACGTCCGCTCGGTCATAGAAGCCCCCACCCGGCAGGGCGGTTACGGCCTGAAGGTGTCGGATCGCGACATGCGCTCGGCCGTCAACATCGTCGCCCGGGATAACGCCTTCCACCCCGTCCGGGAGTACCTCGAAGCGCTCAAATGGGACGGGGCGCCGCGCGTCGAACGCCTGTTCATCGACTATCTGGGCTCCCCGGACAGCGCCTATATCCGCTCGGTCGCGCGCCTGATGATGGTCGCCGCGGTCACCCGCATCTTCGAGCCGGGCCACAAGTTCGACTTCGCGGTCATCCTCGAGGGTCTGCAGGGCAAGCGGAAGTCCAGTTTCATCGCCGTCCTCGCCCGCCACTGGTTCGTCGAGCTCGAGGGCGACTTTCACGACCCCCGGCAGATGATCGAAATGATGCAGGGCGCCTGGGTGCTGGAGATCCCCGAGCTGTCAGGCTTCGGCCGGGCCGACGTGCGCCAGATCAAGGCGTTCGTGTCGCGGCTGGTCGATAAGGCTCGCCTCGCCTACGCTCGTCGCGCCCAGGTTTTCCCGCGGCAGTCGATCATGATCGGCTCCACCAACGACCGTGAATACCTGCGCGACGACACCGGCGGCCGGCGCTTCTGGCCTGTCGAATGCCACGTCGAGGAAATCGACACTGACGGCTTGGCCGTGGTGATCGACCAGTTGTGGGCTGAGGCCTTGACCCTCTACCGCGCCATGCGCGCCGCCCAGCCGCACGGCATCCTGCCGCTCTACCTCACCGACGATGACGCCAAGGACGACGCCCTGCGCATCCAGGAGGACCGTCGTGTGGAGACCGCCGAGGATGCCCTGATCGGCCAGGTGGCCCACTGGCTGGACCGCCCGATCGAGGAGCCGTTCGAGGACGAGGACGACCTGATCGGCGGAGAGATGGTCCAGCGGCAGGCGACCTGCCTCATCGAAGTCTGGGTGGAGTGCCTCGGCAACGACCGGCGCAGCTACAACCAGATGGCGTCCCAAATCATCGGCCGGGTGATGAAGCGCATGCCCGGCTGGGCGTCGATCGGGCGCCAATACACCCCCAGATACGGTCAACAGCGCGTTTTCGTGCGCAACGGCAATCTCTTCGCCCGCTGACCGATTTCCCGACATCGGAATTCCGATAACGGCCCTCCGGACCCATTGGGACGCATGGAATCCGCTCTGTGACAGGATTGGAATTCCTGTCACAGATCCTGTCATGGGTTAAACCGTTGAATCCATTGCCGTATGACAGGAATGACAGGAATGACAGCCTTTTCCATACACTTCCCGTGTGGAGGGTGTTTTCTGTTTTCGGCCAGTTCTGGCCCAGCGCCTCAGCCTCCTCCCCTCCTTCGCAGTCTATATGAAAATCCTGTCATTCCTGTCATTGCTGTCACAAACCCATTAGATTCAAGGGTTTAACCCATGACAGGATTTTGGCGAGCAGGAAAATCCTGTCATTGCTGTCATAACCCCAATAAAATCAGACAGTTAGAGTCTGGGTCCGGGATTTCGACCTCGTGAGGTTGTGCGATCGGGCCTGCCGGCCTGGGCTGTGCACTTAGTCCTAATTGAAAACTCTCGGAAACCGGGGCTCAGCGCCCCCCGCGACGCCCGGATTCCGGGGGAAGGACCCTGAGCAACAATGGGTACGCATCGGGACGCATAGGCACGAAAGCCGGTCAGACCTGGCGCAGCCTCACACTCAGTTGCATTTGAGTACGCACCTAGTATGGGACGCATAGGCACGCACCCACACGGATGCAGGCGGGACGCATAGGCACGGATGAGGAGGAAGGGGTTAGGACCTGACGTTCGATCACTCAACCTGACAGGGAAAGGGCGCCATCGGCCCAAGGTCTAGCCCATAGGAAGGCGCATAGCAGGGGCTACGGGGAGGCCGGGGCTAGCGCCCTAGCGGGAATGTCGGGATGCACGCTGTACGGCCCTCCCTAGGGCCAGCGGCGCCGGGCCTAGGCGCAAGGGGAACACCCCTCACCTACACCCATAGACGCCAGTTCACAGCCGTCCGGATCTGGCGCACAACGAAAAGCCCCGGCGGGTGAGGCCGGGGCTAGATGTCGCAAGTAGGGTGACGATGGCGGGCCGTCCTATGTCGCCGGGTTCTCCTCTACCGAGAGGCCAGCATGGCCATGACGACGAATGCGAGCACGACCCACAACAAGGTTCGGAAGACGCCGCCCAGGATGAGGCCCAGCCAATACACCGATCACGCCCCTTCCGGACGCCAGCCGAGGAAGACGGGGAAGCGCGGAGCGTCCTTCGCCCCTATCGCCTGATGCTTGAACTTCAGCCGCTGGCCTAGCAGCGCCTCCCGCCTGGTCCAGATGTCCAGTCTAGCGGCTGCATCGAAACCCGTGCCTATGCGGAAGGGTTCGGGCCAGCCGTCCGCCTGCACCACAAGGGCTCCCAGCGTCCCGCCGGCGGTCAGGCCGGCCTTATGGGTTGACCGTTCCGTGTGGCCCAAGGCGTCGGTTGTCGCCGCGTTACCGTTATGCTGCAGTTCCTCGAACCCGATGACCACGGCTTCCGCGTCCTCGAACCGCTTCAGCTTCAGCAAAGCCCCTTCCTTCAGGGTGCTCCGGCCGTGCTTATAGGGGCCGTTCGGGTCGCGGATCATCACGCCTTCATAACCTCTGGCGAGGGCGCGGGACTCGTACTCCAGCAGCGCCGCCTCGTCCTCGATCCAGGTGTGAACAACGGGACGCACCGCGCCTGATGACCGCAGGACCTCTTCACCCGATAGCAGTTGGCGAAGGGCGAACGGGCGCGGATCGTCCGGTCGGTCGAAGGCGAAGAACTTGAATTCCGGTTCCCCGTCTCGTCGCATGACGGCTGAGACCGTTCGGTTAAACACGCCTGCGGCGAACGGCTCGCCGACCACGAGCTCTCCGTCCAGGTTGTCGACGTGACTGAGGAGGCGTCGCACATGGGCGTTCGGAACGGGCTTTAGGTTGCGGGTGACAGCCTCGCCGCCGCGGACCAGGCAACGCACGCCATCGAGCTTCGGGGAGACCAGGACGGGGAAGCGCAGGTTCGCCACGTCGTCCAGGGTCGCGGCTAACAGGGGTCGGAAGGTCATGACGGATTCCCGTTCAAAGGCGAATGAGGCCGAGCTTACCTAGGGCCCAGAAAATCAGGCCAAAGATAAGGAAGGCGAGAGCGGCGAGGATCGAGATGCGGCCTTGCGACCTGACGCGGGCGGTCATGACGGAAGCCGCCTGGCGTCGGGAAGGTTGGCAAAGAAGCTAAGAGCCTCACTCTCGCCCATTGTGAATGTCTGCCGCTGCGCCTTTGGGTTCTCCCTCTCCACGTTGGCGACGATCGTCAGACGGGGCGGCAACAGGCCACCTGGTCCGCCGAAGTTGCGGCTGTATATGGCGATCCGCTCGACGCCGCTTAGGTCGGTATAGAGACAGGGGCGTCCAGCCAGAAAGTCGGGTTCGCTGATGTCACGGGTGCTCATGACAGGTACACTTTGCCATCGTCGCCCAGGTACGCGTCGATCTCGCGGAACGCCTTGGCGCCCGTACTCAACCTATCGCCCAGTTCGCCGAGTCCACGGTCCCAGAAACCGACTCCGTGACCGTTACGGGTGTACCAAAAGTCCCGACCAGCCGCCGCGGCGTCATAGTCCCATGCGGGGCGGTGACTATCCGGCAAGGTCCCGTCGCCTATCACACGGGCCGGGAATTCGTGGCCGTAGACTTGGTCTAGGAGCGGCCCGGCGCAGCGCTGGAACTGCGCGCAATCCTCGATAATCGACGCAAGAGTTTCCGGCGCCAGATCCGAAAACCCATAGTCGCCCGGCATGTCTTTGTGGCGTCCTTCGCGCTCGTCATGTTCCCATGACTTCCGAACCGTCCCGTGTGTCGTCATCCGATCTTCGCGCGTTGTACCCGGCTCGTTCTCAGTGAAGAAAAGCGTCTCGATATAGCCTTGCGTGAAGGCGTCGAGGTCGGACCATTTCGTAGTCTGGCGCCCCGGATGACCGGCCTTCCCGTACATGGCGACTTCAGCCTGATCCGTAGGATGCGCGTTGAGGAATCCCGGCGCCTTCGCCGCGACTCCGCCCGACGTGTCTAAGATGAATTCCGGCATTGTGGTGACTCCCTAAAATAGTGAATTGGAAGGCGCGGCTAGACCGCCTGCAGGACCTTGAAGCCCATGCTTTCGATGGATCTAATCCAATCGTCCGAATCCATCAGCGGCGCGGCAAGCCGGAATTTCTCGCGGGTGTCGTTCACGCGGTCGCTGTAACCGCCGTCGTCGAAGTCGCGCTCACACTTGCCGATCTTCAGAATTGCATCCGCCACGGCAGCCGAACGCTTGTCATAACCGTACCCATTGGCGAACGCGCGGACCATTTCCACGCCTATCACATGGACATAAGCGTATAGGCGCCCAGATCCGTCCGCCGGAAACTTGATAGCGACCGTCGCAACCCGTTCGCCCTTGGCGTCGAGAATGACGAATGCGGAGACGCGGGAAAATGCCGCTTTGTGTTGTTCATAGATAAAGGCCACGGGACGAGCTCCTGATTCAGGGGTTTCAGTGAACCGCCAACCGGCGGCCGGACGGGTATTCGATGCCGCGCGCCTCGCAGAGCTGGCGCACCCGCTCACAATCTTCCTGCGACGGGGCTTCGCGCTCGCTGACAAGCAACGCCGCGGCGTACAGGTCCGACGAGATCACCGGCCCGACCTGGCCCGGTTCAAGGATCAGTTCGGGTTCCTCGATGAGTGTCACGATAACGGCCGCCGTGTTGCTCGACATGATCAGCGCGAGGCCGCGGACGGCGGGGGATTCTAGGACGTTCATTGGCGTATTCCCTAATTTAGTGAATGTGTTGGCGCGGTTAAGCGTCTTCCTGGTCGAAGTCGTCGGCTTGTAATGCTGCGCCCAGAGTCTTGAGCTGCGACAGCAGTTGATCCTTTTCCAGTTCGAATACCTCTTTCAGATATTCGCCAGCGTCCGACTCAACGCCCCAAAGACCGGCGCTGCGGACGGAATGCATGACGAATGATCCGCCGCCGATTCGGCGAGTCATTCGCTGCACCCATAGGCTCACGTTTAAACGCGCTTGTCACTAAAAAGTTGACACCTAGCCGAGATATTTTTGCGGACCGAGCTGGCGCCAACCGAGCCTCACGAGCGCCGTACTATAGAGAGTCCGTTGCGCCGCCCTTGCCGGCCTGGCGAGCTGGCGCCTTCCCCCTCAATCCGACTCACCGGCTCCGTCGATCCGAGCTGCAGGTCGATCCGCCGAGGCGGCCTGGGCGCATGCGTCCCCGCCGGCGGCCACCCGGAGAAATGTCAACGGCTGCAGGCGCCTGGCCGTGGCGTCACCCCGAAGAAATGAACACCGGCCTGGCCACCCGGAGAAATGTCAACGGCTGCAGGCACCTGGCCGCGACGCCACCCCGGAGAAATGAACACCGGCCCGGCCACCCGGAGAAATGTCACCACCTGGTCGCCGGCCGACCCCCTCGGAGAAATCGGAACCGCGGCGCCCCGGAGAAATGAACACGCCGGCGGACCCTCGGAGAAATGTCACCGGCCCGCCGACCTCGGGGAAATGGCGACAGCCGGAGACCCCGGAGAAATGAACGCGAACGTGCGTATTCACTATTTAGTTGACACATGGCGGCGGCCCATGCCTCATAGCAGGGAGAGGTTCGGAGACCACCGGGCCTACCTGATCAACAGGGACTGAGCCGACCGATGACGGAAGCCGAAGCCAAGACGAAGATTTGCTGCGGGCCGCCCTTCCTTGCCAACGCAGTGCTGGTGAGCGGGCCGGCCGCGCACGTCACGGACAGCGAAGTGTTTGGTCGCTGTATTGGCTCTGCCTGCATGGCATGGCGGAGCCACTCGCGTGATGCGGAACAACATCGAGTGCTGTCGGACGATGAGCCGCCGCCCGGGTCCGATTGGACACTGGAAAAGGTCTGGGATGCCGACCCGGGCCGTCTGCTTTCCGCCGAACCGCGCATCCTCTACGACTGGAAACGTGAGCTCCCGGCCGAGGGCTACTGCGGCCTAGCCGGGCGGATCGCATGACCCCCGACTGCGCCATCCTATCCATACCCGAACTGATGGCGGCGCGGATGCGCCTCCTACGTCAGCGCGAACGCGAATGCCGCCAGGTCGGAAGCCCTGGATCACGGGCCATGGTCACAACCCTCGACCAGCAGATCGCAGCCATCGATCGCGAACTCCGGATACGGGGACGCGGGAGATGATGGCCGAACTGCGCCTGTGCGCCTCCCTGAGCCCCGCCTGGTGGGCTGTCGAGGCTTTCCGGCTGGCCGTGGTCATCGGCGCCGTCGCAGCGCTCTCGGGCGTCCTGTGGTCCTGCCACCCCGAACCCGTTCCGTCCTACGCCACTCAAGCCGCGAGATCCTGACCCATGGACACATTCGTATCTCCGCACTGGCCGACACCGCCAAGCCTCGTCGTCAACAACGTCTCTCCTCAGATGGTCCCGGTCATGATGACCGAGCAGCAGGCCATCGACATCGGGCTGTCGCCGGCCGACGTGGAGCTCGCCCGTGGCGGGGAAGTCGTGCTGCCGCCGGCGACTGCGCCCAGGTCGAAGGAAGACGGCAACGCCACCTTCTACACTTTCCGGCCCAGCGGGCAGTGGTACGAGTCCGGCCGCGGCTTCTGTCCGGAGATCGTGTTCACGGGATCTCTGACGCACAGCGACAAACGCGATCCCATCCTCGCGGCCAACGGCGGCAAGATGCCGGGGCTTCGCTACGACGGCGAGGGCTTCATCGTGTTCGTGATCCTCGATCCCGACGTCGATTACGGGTGGCCCCTGATGCTCCCGATCCGGGAGACGCTGTGATGGATCGCGCATCCGTGGAAGTCGAAGGGGTTCGGATCGAGCCTCTCGGAATCGGCGCCGCCTTCTCGGACGTTCAACGGTTCCACCGCACGTTCGATCACCCGGCGCCCGGCCAGCCCTTCAAGCAGACGAACCGTGCCGCCCGCCAGCGGGGCAAATGGATCAAGGAAGAGGTCAAGGAACTCGGCGACGCCATGACGCTGGTCGACCAGGCCGACGCCTACCTTGACATCGTCTATTTCGCGATTGGCGGCCTGGTGGAGCTCGGCGTCGAACCTTCCCGACTCTGGGAAATCGTTCACACGGCGAACATGGCGAAGGTCCAGCCGGACGGCTCGGTCAAGCGAGATCCTGAGAACGGCAACAAGGTGGTGAAGCCGGAAGGCTGGGAGCCTCCTGAACCCAAACTCGCGGCCGAAATCCATCGGCAGGTCGTTGAGGCGCTGAACTATGCGCCGGTCGACCATCGAAACTTGGCGGACTGCGTGGCGAAATTTTCCCGATGTCCGCCCAACTACGGCGCCGATGGACGAGACCTGACCATTCGGGAACTCCAGACGCAACTCCCTTGGACCATTCGTTATTCGCAGGACTTCCGCGCCTCACCGATGGCGCACAAAGATTTCGCACACACCATGCACCACGTCTCGAAGGCCGCGGGCAAGCTCCACGCCCTAGCCGACGACATGGACCACGATCGTGCGCTCGCCGACACGCCCGGCCTTCGTGATGAGCACGCTCGCTTTATCGCTGATCTTGTGGTCTGCGCCTTGCGACTGGCCAACGTCTTCCCAGGCGGCGTCATCGACCTTCAACATGCCGTTGAGCATCGTATCGAGGACAAGAACGGCGTCGCTTTGGTCCGCAAACGGGCCCCGAAGAAATGAGCCGTCGCGACGCCCTATTCGAGAAGGTAATGGCCCGCGTCCGGGTGCTCGACGACGGCTGCTACCTGTGGACCGGACCCGACAGCGGCGCCGGCCGTGGCGGCGGGTATCCCAGGATGTGCGTCGACGGTGGGACCATGGCCGTTCACATCGTCATGTGGGTGATCCGGAACGGCCCCATCCCGCCAAAGAAGCAACTCGATCACACCTGCGTCCGACGACTCTGCGTCAACCCCGATCACCTGCAGCTCGTCACCCACCGGAAGAACCAGCGGCTGCGCTGCGAGCGCACCAGGAAGGCGGCCTGAGCCATGCCCGAAGAAATCCCTCCCAACGTCGTCCTCGATGACGGATTCGAACTGTTCGTATTCGGTCTGATCGGGGCGATCGCAGGCGGCCTCGGCATGGCGGCGATCGGATGCTTCTTCAAGTTGGCGTGCGGATCATGAAGAAGGTCGTGTCACAAAATCCGCCAAAATCGAACACGTCGGCTGATCATGTAAAGGAAACAGCCGAAGCCTTTACATGTCCTTCCCACATAGAAGCACGAGAGAGGCTTGTGGCGACCCTCGATGATGCCGAAGGCTTCCCGGCCATGACGGTTCGGGTGAGCAAAACCGACCTCCGCACCCTCTTAGCCACCCCCACACAGGAACCGACCGATCAATTTGCCGACGCCGGGAAGATGATCCCCGCCCCTACAGTGGGTCGAGAGGAGGTGGCGCGGCGGCTGCGCCAGCTAACCGTCAATCCATTCAGCGGCAACATCGAAGACGAGCGGGAGGATGGCTATTACGTCCTGACGCCGTTCGCTATTGAGGCCGTCACGGAAGCCCTCTTCTCCCCCACAGAGCGCGCCGATCCGGGGGCGGGGGAGGGGGCGATCTTCCAAAGCGGCACGTTCATCGCGGAACCGCTTCCGATGCCGCCGTATCGTTATCAGGACGAAGGCCCTGTTGGCAGCTTCAGCACCACCCCTTCCCCCGCATCCACGTCTTCAGGGGAAGGCGATCTGCCAGCCGATGTTGTCCGACTGGTCATCGCCGCTCGCAAGATCGCGTTTGAGGACTACGACGACACGGACATCAAGGAACTCGACGCCGCCTCTGAAGCCTTCGCCTCGCGGGTGCCGTGGGAAGATGAGCCGGAAGACGGCGCCGACAGCCCCAGCCAGGCGGCGATCCGTGTCTTTCGTGAAGGGTACACGAAGCGTCTAGCATCCACGTCTTCCCAGCAACCCGCCCCAGGTGCGCCGGAAGGGTGGCGGGAGGCGCTGGAGAAGGCACGGGCGCTGTTCGTCGAGATCAAAGGCGATTTCTACGATCCTCGCGCGGAATGCCGCGAAGGCATCGACATCATCGACCGCGCCCTCGCCTCCTCTTCCGCCAAACCGGGAGGGGAAGAACAATGAGCGTCCGTGGCGTTCTGATCTATCCGCTGCGCCGCGTCGGCGTGAACTGCGAATACTGTGGCAAGGTCCAAGTTGAGCGACATGCCGACCGGCCGGACTGGGTGAGCATCCATCACCGATGTGACAATCCCTCGCCCGGCCCGAACCAGCCGCCCATGTGGCGCAAGATTTCGGAGACTGAGTTCGTCGGCGAGTTGCCGCCATTGCCAGAGTCCGCACCGGAAGAAGATCGCGTTCCAGGTAGCGATGCGTCCAAGCTGCTGACCTACGAGCACATGCGAGAGGTCGCGTTGAGCCTCGGTTACCCGTCGATCACGGAAGCGCTTGAAGCTCTCGAAGCCCTCGCCCAATCCAACCGGCGGCTGCGGGAGGGGTTGGAGAAGATCGCGAGCGCCGACAAGGAAAGTTGGCAGCGGCGAGTGGCCCGCGCCGCCCTCAAGGACAACGGTCATGGGTGAGGGGCTGGACCTTACACCGCCGACCGATGCTGAACGCCAGCGTGGGGCGGCCGAGCGGCTGATCATCCATGTGCTGGCCCTGCGCGAGAACCTGGACGCACGTTACCCGACCGGCACGACGGGCCTCATGGCCGACATCGTTGATGCGACGCGCCCAATACTGTGCCCCACTCCCTCCAAGGACAAGGCTGATGGATGACCATCCGTTTCGCGATCGACCCAT